>NZ_JBFAYO010000007.1:0-254014 GCF_040681325.1 Nocardia sp. NPDC051787 | reverse complement strand
AGTTCGAGACCCTGCTGGGCGAGTACGGGATCACCATGCTGCGCCCGTCCCGTAAACGGGAGAAAGCCCGCTTCGGTGAACCGCTGCTGAAGAAGCTGCGCCAGCTGATCGAGTCGGTCAACGACACCCTCAAAGGCCAGCTCGACCTGGAAGACCACGGCGGACGCAGCTTCGAAGGCGTCGCCATCCGAGTCGCCCAGCGACTGCTGGCGATGGCCGCCGCGATCTGGCACAACCACACCACCGGACAACCGATCACCCGATCCTTGATCGCCTATGACCACTGACAGGCGTTCGGACTTACTCGTCTAGGTATTCCCCCCGGTCGTTTGTGCCCCTGGAAATCCGGGCCCGCGAATCCTCGCCGCCTTCGGGACGCTGAAGTCGGGTAGTCCGCTACTCAGGAATGCGAACAGATCCGTTCATAGAGTTGCAGACCTGGTGCGCATCGCCGTTGGGCGGCAGGAAGGAGACCCGCGTGGCAATCCGAATCGCGTCCGCGATTTTCGTTCTCCTGATCCTCACCGCGGCCGTCGGCTGGTGCGCACTCCCCGAAACCACGAACTATCCCGCCCCCGCGAACGCCGTGTACGTCCGGACCGCCACGCCGGGTCCCGGAGACGCGACCTGTGCGCTCATCCTCGGTTTCCTGATCAGCGGAGCGGCCGTGATCGGCCTGGCCTTCTTCGCCCCGCAAACGCCGAAAGGGTCCCGCACGTGCGGGACCCTTTCGGCCGTTGCCATGGCGACAATCCGGTTCTACGCGCTACTCGTCCAGCGCGCCCGGCGCGGTCTTGCTCACCTGCATGAGGAACTCGAGGTTGTTCTTGGACTTCTTCAGACGGTCGATCAGCAGATCGATCGCCTGGTGCGAGTCCAGGCCGGACAGTACGCGGCGCAGCTTGTGCAGCACCCCCGCCTCGTCGGGGCTGAGCAGTAGCTCGTCCTTACGGGTGCCGGACGGATTGACGTCCACCGCCGGGAAGACCCGCCGCTCCGCGATCTTGCGGTCCAGCTTGAGTTCGGCGTTACCGGTGCCCTTGAACTCCTCGAAGATCACCGTGTCACCGGTCGATCCGGTCTCCACCATCGCGGTCGCGATGATGGTCAGCGATCCGCCGTTCTCGATGTTGCGCGCCGCGCCGAGGAACCGCTTGGGCGGATACAGCGCGGTGGAATCGACACCACCGGAAAGGATTCGGCCCGAGGCGGGCGAGGAGTTGTTGTACGCGCGGCCGAGCCGGGTGATCGAGTCCAGCAGCACGACGACGTCCTTGCCCATCTCCACCAGGCGCTTGGCCCGCTCGATGGCGAGCTCGGCGACCGAGGTGTGGTCCGACGGCGGCCGGTCGAAGGTCGAGGAGATGACCTCGCCCCGCACCGAACGCTGCATGTCGGTGACCTCTTCCGGACGCTCGTCGACCAGCACGACCATGAGGTAGACCTCGGGGTTGTTGGTCGCGATCGCGTTCGCGATGTCCTGCAGGATCGTGGTCTTACCCGCCTTCGGCGGCGACACGATCAGCGCGCGCTGGCCCTTGCCGATCGGCATGATCAGGTCGATGACCCGGGTGGTCAGCTTGTTCGGCGTGGTCTCCAGCCGCAGCCGCTGGTTCGGGTACAGCGGGGTGAGCTTGCCGAACTCGGGGCGGCGCTTCGCCGCCTCGACCTCACCACCGTTGACCGTGTCCAGCCGCACCAGCGGATCGAACTTCTGGCGCTGGTTGCCCTGTTCGCCGTCGCGCGGGGCGCGCACCGCGCCGGTGATCGCGTCACCACGGCGCAGACCGTTCTTGCGCACCAGGTTCATCGACACATACACGTCGTTCGGCCCGGCCAGGTAGCCGGAGGTGCGGACGAAGGCGTAGTTGTCCAGCACGTCGAGGATGCCCGCGACCGGCTGAAGCACGTCGTCCTCGCGGATCTCCAGCTCGCGGGTCTCGCCGCCACCGCCCTCGCGGTCGCGACCACGACGACGTTCCCGGAAGCGGCGTCCGCGCCGACCGCGACCGCCTTCTTCCTCGTCACCGCCGCGGCCCGCAGCGCTGCCGTTCTGGCTCTGGCCGCGCTCGCCTTGGCCGCGCTCGCCCTGGCCACGCTCGCTTTGGCCGCGCTCGCCCTGGCCACGCTCGCCCTGGCCACGCTCGCCCTGGCCACGCTCGCCCTGGCCGCGTTCCCGGCGACGCTCGCCGCCCTGTTCGGCGTCCTGCTTCGCCTCGTCACCACGCGCTTCGGCGGGCGCGCTCTCGCCGCCGGATCGCGCCTGGTCACGACCGCGCCGCTGCCGGCCGCGGCCACGCTGGCCACCCTCGCGGCCGGTCTCCTCGGTGGTTTCGGTCGCGGTGGCGGGCGCGGATTCGGCCTGCGCGGTCTTCGCCGGGGCGGGAGCCTCGGTGGCCGGGGCCGAAGCCGCGGGCGTCACGTCGAGGGTCGCCTGCTCGGCCTTCGCCGGCGCCGACGCGACCGGAGCCGATGCGGTCGCAGAACCGGCCGCGGAATCGGCCTTCGCCGGAGCATCGGACTTGGCGGTCACCGCGGACTTCGCCTCGCCTTTGGCGGGCTTTTCCACCTTCGCCGGTTTCCCGGCGGACTGATTTTCCTTGATGGCGGCGATCAGATCGCCCTTGCGCATTCCGGAGGTACCTCGGATACCGAGTTCCCCCGCGAGGGCGCGCAACTGCGGCAACAACATTCCAGTCAGCCCCGATCGTGCGACGTCGGTGTGTTCGCTCATCTTCGAAATCTGTCCGGATTCACTTTCGCGATCGCCCGTCGGGTTCGATTCCACGCCGGGTGTCGCGAGCAGGTCCGTATCTGTCACGGAAATCCTTTCCTTCCCTCGATCGCCGTGTGCTGTTTCGAGGGTTCGTCCCGCAGCCCGGGCATTCTGCCGGACTGGGATGCGTCCGTCCGGGCGCTATGTGCCGTATCACCTGCCCCGCCGGACCGGCGGCTTCTCCACCATTGGCGAAAGGTGGGGAGTGATCATTCCAGTTGCGCAGCTACGCAGCACCCCCATGGCCTGGAGGCTCGAGCCTGGAGCCTGCTGGAGCGATTGCCCTGATGAAGCACCGGCGTCTGATGCGCACGATGTACGGACTTGCCCAGGATAGCTGTCCATCGCGAATCTCGGCAAGGCAGACTCGCCGTCAGTCGGCCTGGACGCCTTCGGCGAGTCCCGGCTCCACCACACGCAGGCCCTCGGTGGCCGCGAGTTCGCGGAGTTCCGCGGGGAATTCGCTGGTACTCAAGGCCAGGATGGTCGGTCCGGCGCCGGAGACGGTGGCCGCGATCCCCGCCGCCCGCAGGCGGGCGATCCAGGCCGTGGTCAGCGGTAGCGCCGGGGCACGCTGAGGCTGGTGCAGGCGGTCCACGGTAGCCGGCATCAACAGGTCGGGGCGCTGGGTCAGCGCGACCACCGCGAGCGCGGCGCGGCTGACATTGAAGGCGGCGTCGCCGTGCGGCACGACCTCGGGCAGCAGGCCGCGGGTGTGCGCGGTGGACGAGCGCTCCTCGGGAATCAGCACGACCGGTCGCAGCGCGGGATGCGCCTCGAGCCGCACCGCGCGGTAGACGCGACCGTGGTACTCCGCGCCGGGCGTGACATCGCGACCCGCGTCGGCGGCGAGCTCGGTCTCGGCCTCCGTCCACGAGACCACGATTCCGCCGAGCACGCTGGCCGCCGCGTTGTCCGGATGACCTTCGAATTCCGAGGCCAGCTGGACCAATTGATCGGCCGGCGTGGCCAGCGCCGGGTCCAGCTTCGCCGCGAGGGCACAGCCGGCGGCCAGTCCACCGACCACCGCGGAAGCCGACGAGCCGAGCCCGCGCGCATGCGGAATCACGTTGCGGCACACCACATCGAGACCGTCGGCCCACACGCCCACCGATTCCAGGCCGCGCTCGATCGCGCGGACCACGAGATGCGAAGGGCCCCAAGGCACGTCGTCGGCGCCTTCACCCTCAACCCGGATGGTGAGCCCGGAATCGGTGGTGCGCACCTCGATCTCGTCATAGAGACCCAATGCCATGCCGAGCGAGTCGAACCCCGGGCCGAGGTTCGCGGTCGACGCGGGTACCCGCGCGGTCACGGTGAGACCAGCGGGCAACGTCGCGCTGACACCCGCGCCTCGCCCGGTTCCGGTATGCGCGGTGCGCGCTGTGTCGATGATTCGCTCGCTACCGCTCATGAGCTGGCTGTCGCTCGAACTCAACTCAGGCCAGCTCGAGTTCGGCGGCCACCGCAACCGGGTCGACCGGAATCGCCTGCACCTGCGGCATCCCCGACAGCGCCGTGTCGGGATCCTTCAGGCCGTTACCGGTCACAGTGCACACCACGGTGAGCCCGGCATCCAGCCAGCCCTCCTTCCGCGCGGCGAGCACACCGGCGACGCTGGCGGCCGACGCGGGCTCGACGAACACGCCTTCGGTGGCGGCGACCAGGTGATATGCCTCGAGGATCGCCTCGTCGGTGGCGGCGCGGAATGCTCCACCGGACTGCTCCTTGGCCTCGACGGCGCTGTTCCACGAGGCAGGCGCGCCGATCCGGATGGCGGTCGCGATGGTCTCCGGGTCCTTCACCGGCGCCCCGTTGACCAGCGGCGCCGCGCCCGCGGCCTGTACGCCGAGCATGCGCGGCAGCCGGCCGGTGACGCCGTCGGCGTAGTACTCGCGGTAGCCGCGCCAGTAGGCGGTGATGTTGCCTGCGTTGCCGACCGGAAGCGCGTGCACGTCCGGCGCCTTGCCGAGCACGTCGCAGATCTCGAAGGACGCGGTCTTCTGCCCCTCGATGCGCGCGGGGTTCACCGAGTTCACCAGGCCGATGCTGGGGAAGTCGGCGGTGACCTTGCGGGCGAGCTCCAGGCAGTCGTCGAAATTGCCCTGCACCTGGATGATCTTCGCGCCGAGCATGACCGCCTGGGCCAGCTTGCCCATCGCGATCTTGCCCTGCGGGATCAGCACCGCGCAGCTCATGCCGGCGCGGGTGGCGTACGCCGCGGCCGATGCCGAGGTGTTGCCGGTGGACGCGCACAGCACCGCTTTCTGGCCGCGGTACTTGGCGTCGGTTATCGCCATGGTCATACCGCGGTCCTTGAACGACCCGGTCGGGTTCAGGCCCTCGACCTTCAGGTACACCTCGCACCCGGTCAGCTCGGACAGGTGCGGCGCAGGCACCAGCGGCGTTCCGCCCTCGTACAGCGTGACCGGCTCCCAGTCGGCTGCGCCAGCGAGCCGATCGCGGTAAGCCGCGATCAGGCCCGGCCAGCGGGAGTGCACTCCTGCCTGGGGCGCCACGCCAGTCGTACGCCCACCTGGCGACACTGTGGTCATTCTTCGGTGCCTTCCAATCTCAGAACGCTGGTCACGGATGTGACGGATGCCATTTCCGCCAGTGCGGCGACGGTGTCCGCGAGCGCCGACTCGGTTGCGTGGTGGGTCACCACGACCAGGCGCGCACCCGAACCGTGCCCTTCTTGACGGACGGTCGAGATGCTCACCTCGTGCTCGGCGAATTCGCCCGCCACTTTTTCCAAGACCCCAGGACGGTCCTCGACCTGCAGGTTCACGTGATAGCGGGTGGGCGTATCGCCGATCGGCGCGATCGGTAGCTCAGCATAAACCGATTCGCCGGGAGCGCGACCACCGTAGAACTTGTTGCGTGCCGCCATCACCAGATCGCCGAGCACCGCGGAGGCGGTGGGAGCGCCGCCGGCTCCCTGCCCGTAGAACATCAGCCGCCCGGCGTTCTCCGCCTCGACGACGACCGCGTTGAAGGCGCCCGTCACCGCGGCCAGCGGATGCTTGCGCGGGATGAGCGCCGGGTAGACGCGCACCGAGACGCGCTCCTTGCCGCCCTCGTCCGGGCCGGGCTCGCCGGGGCCCGCGTCCACGCGCTCGCAGATGGCCAGCAGCTTGACGGTGCAATCCAGCGCCGAGGCGGTCTCGAGATCCTCGGCGGAGATCCGCGAGATGCCCTCGCGATACACGTCGGCGGCGGTGACCCTGGTGTGGAACGCCAGCGAGGCGAGGATCGCGGCCTTGGCCGCGGCGTCGTAACCCTCCACGTCGGCGGTCGGGTCGGCCTCCGCGTACCCGAGACGGGTGGCCTCGGCCAGCGTCGCCGAGTAGTCGGCGCCGGTCTCGTCCATCGCGGAGAGGATGAAGTTGGTGGTGCCGTTGACGATGCCGACCACCCGGTTCACCCGGTCCCCGGCCAGGGACTGGATCAGCGGGCGCACCACCGGGATGGCACCCGCGACGGCGGCCTCGAAGTACAGATCGGCGCGGTTGCGCTCGGCGGCCGCGGCGAGTTCGCCGGTGTAGTCGGCCAGCAGCGCCTTGTTCGCGGTCACCACGGATTTGCCCGCGTTCAGCGCGGCCAGGATCAGCCGGCGCGGCGGATCGATGCCGCCGATCACCTCGACGACCAGATCGACGTCCTCGCGGGCGACGAGAGCGTCGGCGTCGGTGGTCAGCAGGTCCGCCGGAATACCGCGGTCGGTGCCGAGGCTGCGCACGGCCACGCCGCGTAGCACCACCGGCGCGCCGACGCGGGCACGCAGGTCCTCGGTGTGCTCGCGCAGGATGCGCACGACCTCGGTGCCGACATTGCCCATGCCGAGGACCGCGACCCCGATCGGGCGATCGGTCCCCCAGACGCCGTTCTTCGCGTTCGCCGTCACGCTTCCACCTCCAGGCTGAGCAGGTCCGCCACCGTCTCCCGGCGCAGGATCAGGCGCGGCTGTCCGTCCCGCACCGCGACGACCGCGGGGCGGGTCAACTGGTTGTACCGGCTGGACATCGAATAGCAGTACGCGCCGGTGGCGGCGACGGCGACCAGGTCACCGGGGCCGACATCGGCGGGCAGCCAGGTATCGCGAATGACGATATCGCCACTCTCGCAATGCTTTCCGACCACACGCGCGACCACCGGCCCGGCCTGCGACGAGCGCGAGACCAGGCGGCAGTCGTAATCGGCCTGATACAGCGCGGGACGGATGTTGTCGCTCATGCCGCCGTCGACGCTGACATAGCGTCTGCGCAGGCCGCCGTCCAGCGAGACATCCTTGACGGTGCCCACCTCGTACAGCGTCACCGTGCCGGGGCCAGCGATGGCGCGGCCCGGCTCCACCGCGATCACCGGCACGGGCAGGCCCGCGCGTTCGGCCTCGGCGGCGACCAGGTCGCGCAGGTTCGCGGCGAACTCGTCCAGCGGCGGCGGGTCGTCCGACGGCAGATACGAAATACCAAGTCCGCCACCGAGATCCAGCGTGGAGATCTGGGCGGTGCGCTCGATGCCGAACTTGTCGATGGCCTCGCGCAGCAGGCCGAGCATGCGCCGGGCGGCGATCTCGAATCCGTCGATCTCGAAGATCTGCGAGCCGATGTGACTGTGCAGGCCGACCAGACGCAGGTTGTCGGCGTCGAAGACGCGCGCCAGCGCCTCCATGGCGTCGCCGCCCGCGATCGAGAAACCGAACTTCTGGTCCTCGTGCGCGGTCGAGATGTATTCGTGGGTATGGGCTTCCACGCCGACCGTGACCCGGACCAGCACGTCCTGCACCACGCCGGCCAGGCCCGCGACGGCTTCCAGGCGCTCGATCTCGATCAGCGAGTCGACCACGATGTGGCCGACCCCGGCGGACACCGCGGCCTCCAGCTCGGCCACCGATTTGTTGTTGCCGTGCAACGCGATTCGCTCGGCCGGGAAACCCGCGTGCAAGGCCACCGCGAGTTCGCCGCCGGAGCACACGTCCAGCGACAAACCCTCGTCCCGGATCCAGCGCGCGATCTCACCGCACAGGAACGCCTTGGAGGCGTAGTGGACGCGTGCGTTCGCCCCGAAGGCGCGGACCATGTCGCGGCAGCGGGAACGGAAGTCGTCCTCGTCGACCACGAACAGCGGGGTGCCGAACCGAGCGGCCAGCTCGTCCACCGGCACGCCCGCCAGCCGGACCACGCCGTCGGCGTCGCGAACAGCGTTGCGCGGCCAGACGTTCGCGGGCAGATCGATCATCTGTACCGGGTCGCTCGGACGTTCCGGCAGATTCGGCGCGTGCGGGATCTCGGCGTGCCGGGGCCCGGCGGGGTGCGCGCTCATGCCTGCGCCTCGCTGACGCTCGGCTCCGGCATGACCGCGCAGGCGGCTGTGTCGATGGTTCGCTCGCTGCGCTCGCTCATGCCTGCGCCTCGCTCATAAAAGTTTCCTTCCTCGCTCTGGTCCGGTGCGCGGTCACATGCGCTCCGGCGCACTGACGCCGAGCAGGCCGAGGCCGTTGGCCAGGACCTGACGCGTGGCGTTGACCAGGGCAAGGCGAGCGGCGTTCGTCGGCGAGACGGGCGCGTCGCCCAGCGGCAGGACACGCAGGTTCTTGTTGGTCTGGAAGCGGTGGTAGGCGCCGGCCAGCTCCTCCAGATAGCGAGCCACCCGGTGCGGTTCGCGCAGGCTCGCCGCGCTGGCCACGACCCGCGGATACTCACCCAGGGTGCGGATCAGCTCGCCTTCCTCGTCGGCCGACAGCAGCGCAAGATCCGGAGTAACGGAGTCGTACTCGAACTCGGCGGCATTTCGCGCGATGGACGCGGTGCGCGCGTGCGCGTATTGCACGTAGTAGACCGGGTTCTCGTTGCTCTGGCTGGCCCACAGGTTCAAGTCGATGTCGATGCTCGAGTTCACCGACGAGCGCACCAGCGAGTACCGCGCCGCGTCCACCCCGATCGCCTCGACCAGGTCGTCGAGCGTCACCACGGTGCCGGCGCGCTTGCTCATCCGCACCGCGACGCCGTCACGCAGCAGGTTCACCATCTGCCCGATCAGCACCTCGACGGTGGCCGGGTCGTCGCCGAACGCGGCCGCGGCGGCCTTCAGCCTGCCGATGTAGCCGTGATGGTCGGCGCCGAGCATGTAGATGCACAGATCGAAGCCGCGCGAGCGCTTGTTCTGGAAATAGGCGATGTCACCGGCGATGTAGGCGGCCTTGCCGTCGCTCTTGATGACCACCCGGTCCTGGTCGTCCCCGTATTCGGAGCTGGCGATCCACCAGGCGCCGTCCTTCTCGTAAAGGTCGCCGGAGTTCTTCAGCTTCTCCACCGCCTGTTCGACGGCGCCGGAGGCGAACAGCGAGCTCTCGTTGAAGTAGACGTCGAAGTCGGTGCCGAACTCGTGCAGCGACTCCTTGATGTGCGCGAACATCAACTCGACGCCCTCGGCGCGGAACAGTTCGAGGCGCTGGGCCTCCGGCTTGCTCACCGCGTCGGGGTGCGCGGCCACGATCTTGTCGGCGATTTCGGCGATGTAGGCGCCCGCGTAACCGTTGTCCGGGGTCGGGGCGCCCGTCGCGGCCGCGACCAGCGAGGCGGCGAACCGATCGATCTGCGCGCCGTGGTCGTTGAAGTAGTACTCGCGCACCACGTCGGCGCCCTGCGCGGCCAGGATGCGGCCCAGCGCGTCGCCTACCGATGCCCAGCGGGTGCCGCCGAGATGCACCGGACCGGTCGGGTTGGCCGAGACGAACTCGAGGTTGATCCGGGTGCCCTTCAGCGTGTCCGCGGTGCCGTACGCGGCGCCGGCGGCGAGCACCCGCTCGATGATCGCGCCCTGCGCGGAGGCGGCGAGGCGGATGTTCAGGAAGCCGGGTCCGGCGACCTCGGCGGCGGCAACGCCGTCCGCGTCGGCCAGTGCGTCGGCCAGCCAGGTCGCCAGCTCGCGCGGCTTGGTTCCGGCGCGCTTGGCCACCTGCATCGCGACATTCGTGGCATAGTCGCCGTGTTCCGGGTTACGGGGACGCTCCACGATGACCTCGTCGGGCAGGACCGCAGGGTCCAGTCCACGTTCGACAAGCACCTTCGCCGCGGTGGCGCGAAGGAGATCTGCAAGGTCAGCTGGAGTCACGAGTCTCTATCCTATGGTCTTGGCGGGTGTACACCACGGGGTGGGCACTGCGCAGCCAGCGGATCCACCACGTCGAAAGAGCACAACGAGCGATGCCGAACAGTCCCAGCGCCAAATCGGCCAAGGCCGCCAAGGCCGCGGCGAAGTTGTCGGCTCCCCGCAAGCGGGGCAAACAAGGGCAACTTCCGAAGAAGAATCGCCAGATTCCCTGGCTGGCCATCGGCGCGGCCGTAGTCATCATCGCATTGATCGGCGCCTTGGCCTACAACCTGGTCCCCAAGTACCGGGAGAAAGCCGAGCTGGACAAGTACACACCCAGCGCGCAGCGGAAAGATCCCTCCGACGGGATCGCGGGCGTCGTGAAGAAGGAATACCCCGCAGGCCTGCACATCGCTGGGAACCAGCGGGTGGCCTACGACCAGGCGCCGCCGTTCGGGGGCCCGCACGACCAATCCTGGGCGACCTGCACCGGCGTGGTCTACAACAAGCCGATCCGGGTGGAGAACGCGGTGCACTCACTCGAACACGGTGCCGTGTGGATCACCTACAACCCCGACAAGGTGAACGCCGACGGGATCCAGACGCTGAAAGCGAAGGTCGAGGGCAAGCCGTACACGATGATGTCGCCCTACCCGGGCCAGGATTCGGCGGTGTCGCTGCAGTCCTGGGGGCATCAGTTGAAGCTGGACAGCCCCGACGACAAGCGCGTCGGCCAGTTCATCACCGCGCTGCGGTTGAACTCCTACACCTACCCTGAGGTCGGCGCGGACTGCTCGACCATCGTCTTCGACACCGACAACCCGCCGCCGTTCGACCCGACGCCACCCGGACCCGATGCGGTGCCGATGGACGGCAGGGGCCTGCAACCGGACCCGTCCGAGGTCGGCGGCATGCCCGGTGGGCTGCCGGGAGTGCCGGGCGTGCCCGGTCTCCCGGGCGTGCCAGGCGTACCGGCGCCGACCCAGCCCGCGCCGGGTACGGGGCAGTAGTGCCCGCCGACGACGTCTCGGACAACGCCGAGCGCGGACCCGAGCGCGGGACAGTAACGCCCGCCGACAAGGTCCCGGACAACGCCGAGGCCGAATCCGGTCTCGGCGGGCAGTTCCGCCGCCAGCGCACCGCGCTGGTCATCCTCGGCACCATCGGCGCCATGCTGATCGGCTTCGCGATCGGCGTGCTGGCGCGGATTCCGCTGGACAGTTCTACCGAGCCGGATCCAGGACCTGTCGACGTTGGCTTCAATCAGGACATGTCGGCGCATCACGCCCAAGCGGTGGAAATGGCGGGCGTGGTGCTGGTTCGCTCCACCGACACCGAGGTACGCCGCCTCGCCTACGACATCCTCACCACGCAGCAGAGCCAGATCGGCCGCATGCAGGGCTGGCTGCAGCTGTGGGGCGAACCCGCGCAGGGCGCGGACGGATACATGGGCTGGATGACCGAACCGATGGGCGGCCACAATCATTCCGAGCCGAGTTCGCCGCACCATTCCGGCCCGGTGGCCGCCATGCCCGGCATGGCCACGCCCACCGAACTCGCCGCGCTGCGTCAGGCCACCGGACCCGCACTCGACACGAAGTTCCTGCAGCTGATGCTGCGCCACCACGAGGGTGGCCTGCCGATGATCGACTACGCCGCCCAGCACGCCGAAACCACCGCGGTGCGCACCCTCGCCGACACCATGGCCAAAACCCAACGCGGCGAATCCGCACTGATCACCACGATGCTCACCGCCCGCGGTGCCACTCCCCTGCCCGCGAGCTGACCCGAAACCGCGCCGCCCGACGCGCTTTTTGGCGGACGGCGGTCGATACGATAGGCTGGCCCAGCCCGATCGGACCGCCATCCGGCCCCGACCGAGCCCTATCCCGCCCTCGTAGCTCAGGGGATAGAGCGTCTGCCTCCGGAGCAGAAGGCCGCAGGTTCGAATCCTGCCGAGGGCACGCACGACAGAGGCCCCTGCCAGCTTGTTCGCCGGTAGGGGCCTTTTTCGTCCACGACCCAGTCGCCTCGATGACGCGAGATGACACAACGTCGCCCGAGTCATCGCCGCCTGCGTGCGCCTCATGACCCGATCGGTCGTTCGGAGGCTCGCCTGATCCGGAACGCGCGGATCAGATGCGGCTCGGAGCGCAGACCGTCGGGTATAAATCCCTCATCGAGAATCCCCAGTGGCTGGTAGATGAGATCTGCCCGCGCGGCCGGGCAGGCGACGCGATGCGCGCGAACCGCACCCTGGAGGAACATCCCGAGACGGGTCGGCGCCGCGCCGCAAGAGGCTTCCACGCCCTGCCGCAGCGGGGGCATCGCACTGACATCCCTGAAGCGTGCGCCCTGCAAACGGGGTTGCCCGAGATCGAGTCCAGCTGCCTGCGAGCGCGACGGATGGCGGATCCGGGTGGTGGGCGGCGATGATCGCTCGCGTCGTCTCCGGGCTCGCTGCCGCGCTCGTACTCTTCCTCGGCGCCACCTATTTCGGCGGGCGCACACACGCCGAGGTACCCGCGCCGACCGGCGAGCATCTCGTCGGTCGCACCGACATCACCGTCGCAGCCGGGGGCCGAGAGTTGCCGGTCTCGGTCTGGTATCCGGCTGCGGCCCCGGCGATCCCAGCACACTACGTTCCCGCGTCCAACCGTGTCGCCGCGGCGCTGCTCGCAACCGACGCGGCGCTGTGGCTGCGCGAGCCCATCGCCGTGCCCACGATGCTCGCCGCCACGGTCGCGGCCGGACAGGACGCGCCGCTGGACACCGCACTCGGGCCCTTGCCGGTGGTGGTGTACTCCCCAGGTCTCGGCACGCCGCGCTGGCTCGCCTCGGGACTCGCCGCCGATCTCGCCTCGCGCGGCTACGTCGTGATCGGTGTCGACCACCCGGGCGAGACGCCCGCGGTCGAGGTGCGCGGCGAGCTCGTGCTCGGCACTCCACCTGCGTACGACGACGCCGAATACATGCGCCGCGCGCTGGACATCCGCGTCGCCGATGTGCGCTTGGTCCTCGGCGAACTTGCCGCGCTGCCGGTGGTCGGCGCGCACGTCGACCTCGACCGGATCGCGCTGGCGGGGCACTCCTACGGAGGGCTGACCGCGGTGGCCGCGATGCGCGCCGACTCCCGCGTCCGTGCGGGCGTGGTGCTCGACGGCCCGGCGGGTTGGACCGACAACACCGACGTCGAGCGCGGCGGTGTCGACCGGCCCGTGCTCATGCTCGCCTCCGGCGACATGCTGCACGCGTCGTGGATCCGGTTCGCCTCGGACAGCCCGGCATTCACGCTCGGCACGATTCGCGGTGCCGGGCACTACGCGGCAACCGATCTACCCGCGCTCGCGCCGTCGACAGCGCGGTGCGGGTCGCTGCCCGCCGAACGTGCCGCGGCGATCACCCGCAGCGTCGTCACCGGCTTCCTCGACGATCAGTTGCGCGGCGCGGCGGCACCGGTGCCGGACTGGCCCGAGCTCGAGTGGCGCACACGCTGATCAGCTCCTGGGTCGGGCTGGGCTCGACATCCGCACCTATGACCGCGCAGGCACTTGCGCGCCTAGTCGGGGATCTTGTCGTCGCCGGTCACGATCGTGGGGAGACAGGATCGAGCGCCTACGGTGTCACTGCGTGATCGGCGCCCACCACTCCTCATCCCGGAGCAGCCAGGCCCGGCCACCATACGCCGGAACGGGCATCGCGCGCCCGACCTAACCCATCTCACAGGAGCGTGAACAGCGTTGGGAGACAAAGAAAACCAAAAAAGTCCAGCACGGAGGTGGACGGTCGCGGTTGTCGTCGCGACCGTCGCAGTGGTGGTCGTACTACTCGGGATCGTGCTGTTGCCCGAGATCACCGGCGACCGGCCGCCGTTCGACACGGACGCGGTTCCGGGAACTCAGGTCGTCTGGGTGACGGCACCTGCGGGCGCCGATCGTGGGACGCTCGAATTCTGGCAGCGCAACCGGCTCCGGCAGTGGGAACGCACGTTCGCCGTACCCGCCTGGGTTGGCACGGAAGGGATTTCGAAGGATGCCAGGGAAGGCGCCGCGTACACGCCGGAGGGCACTTTCGCGTTGACCGAGAGCTTCGGGCGGTTACCCGACGTGGGCGCCGAGCTTCCCTACTTGTCGGTGGACGCGTCGAACACCTGGTGGTGGGTGTCCGACACGGAGAGCCCGCTGTACAACCAGAAATATCAATGCGCCGAGGGTGACTGCCCGTTCGACACCAGCCTGAGCGAGAACCTGGGGCGGACCGAGCCGCAGTACAACTACGCGCTGGTCATCGACTACAACCGCTTCCCCGTCGTGTCGAAGCAGGGCTCGGCCTTCTTCGTCCACGTCGAGGCGGGCAAGCCGACCGCGGGATGCGTCGCGGTCGGTGCCGAGGTCATGCGGACGCTGCTGACCACTCTCGAACCGTCGAGGAAGCCGGTCATCGGCATGTACGCGACCTGAGACCAGACCTGCCTCGGCTTGCGGCGCGTACGAGAGAAGGGCTCCCGAAGCCGGGAGCCCTTCGTCGGAGTGGTCGGTGTCGTCTACGGTTCGACGATCACGGCAGAGGTGCGGTCGGCTTGCCAGTGGTGCTCAGGACGCCCGCGGCGGAGAGGTAGGTGAACGCGGGCGCGGTGAGGCCCGGCTGGAGGAAGTAGAGGTGGGCTTTGGTGAGGGTGCCGTTTTCGGTGGCGTCGCACAGCGCGTTCAGGGCGGTGGGGTCGACGGTGCGAGCGGTCAGCTTGCCCGCCTCGTAGTCCATCTCCACCCATTTCGCGTGGATCGCGGCGCTCATGACACTGCCGGTGAAGCCTTCCCGGTCGGCGGCGGCGCTGAGGCTCATCTCCAGCCCGTCGTCGAGATCGGTCGGCGTGTGCTGCCAGCGACCGAATTCCCACCAGCGCACGAAGGTGACCGGACCGTCGACACCGCCGGGCAGATTCGTCGCCGGATCCACCGTGCGCACCCAGGCGGGCGCCGCGGCCAGCGGATCGTAGGCGGTCCCCGCGACCTCGTTGTCCTCGTCCCTGCCGAATAGGAGCGCACGCTCGCCGGGATATCTGACCAGCGAGTACCAATTGCCCTCGCCGTCGTCGTTGATCAGCCGGCCACCTGCCACTCTGGCCGTCTGCCCGATCTCCTCCCCGCTCGCAACCCGCTGGTCGGCGTGGGTCGCGGAGGTGATCACGTCCAAGACGGTCACGCGCGCCCACAGCACCTCGGGATGCGGCAACTGAAATCCCATGCCCGGCAACGTATCAGCTCCCCGGCCTCGCCGCGATTCAGGCTCCCCCGCCTCTCCGCGCCTTCAGGCCGTACAAGTCGGGTGGCGCAAGTGTTGCGTTCAGGTCCTGTGTTGGGTGCCGCTCGGGTTCTGGGCGTACCCGGTGAGTTACCCATGTTCTTACGAAATCAGCGGTTGCGTACAGCGTTACAGCTGCGAATTTGCGGACGGGCCGCGCCGCGGGCGCAGAGCATAGGCGGGAACCAACTGGTCTCGCACATGCAGATCCGGGCGACCGTCGGCGAACTGGATGCTGTAGGTCACGCGGCCCATCCAGTCGCCGTCGACGGTGGGCAGCCAATGCGTGAGGGTTCCCGGGCGCTCGCCGCGCATGATCACGCCAGCGCCGTTCACATGCCGCGGGGTGCCCGGGTCGCGGACCAGAATCGCGTCCAGCCGGACCCAGACCGGCCGCGGGGGGTAGGTCAGCGTCCGGTAGTAGTGGCCGGTCCTGTTCGGGTAGACCAGCTCCGGTTCCGTGCCCTCGGTTCGCGGCACGTCATCGCTTGTCGAACCCATGTTCGAATGGTAGCCGCCATCGCGTGGCAAGCACCAGGCAACCAGGCCTCGAATCCGGCGGCATGACGGCTACCACAGACGCTGGCCTTCTCGCGGGCGCGCTTTTAATATGATCGTTCTAGAATGAACATATTAGAAGGAGTCCGACATGTCATCGAAGTTCGAGGTCGTCAAGGGTTTCTACGCGGCGACCCAGGCCGGCGACGGGCCCTCGATCCTGGCCTTGCTGCATCCGGAGTTCATGGCGCGCACCGCTCCGGGCATGCCGTGCGGCGCGGGCGGCACCTTCCACGGCCCACTCGAGGCAATGACCAAGATCTGGGGCGCGGTCGACCGGGAGTTCGACACCGCGCCGTACGACGAGACCTGGCACGAGACCACCGACGGCACCGTCGTGGTGACCGGTCACTATCGCGGCGCCGCCCGTGCCACCGGTCGCGAGTACGACGCCGAGTTCGTGCACCTGTGGCAGGTGGACGACGACGGCCGGATCACGCGGCTGCACCAGTACACCGACACCGCACGCTGGTATGACGCGCTCGCGGAGTCCGACGCCTGAGAACGCCCACGCGGGCCCGTTCGTTACCGGCTTCCGTAAGCTCGCGAACGGTCCCGCCGGTCTGGTTTCTGATCTTGCCGGGCACGCCAGTTGCCGTAACGTTCCTGGCGTCGGGATACCGCCGACGTCACCGGCACGCTCACCATCGAGCGGTTCCCGGTGAGCAGCCAGTCAGGACCGAGCACCGGAAGAAAGAAGACGGCAAGTGGAAGGTCTGCTCCGTGGAGGGCACGCGCTGACCCGATGCACGCACGGATGAGTTGCTGCGGGCCGACCCGCAGGACCGTACTCGGGGCGCTCGGCCTCGCCGCACTGCTCCCTTTCGCTGGTCACGCGAAAACGGCTCGGGCGCAGCGGAATCCACTCGTCGCCACGGATCTCGAGGTGGTCACGATCACCGACACCTCGGTCGTCCTCACCTGGACCACCCTCGCGCCCGACTCGGCCGGGCGATTGATCCCGGTGGACGCCGACACCCAGGTCCGCATCGGCCCCGCAGATTCCCCGCGCGGACCAGCGCCGGTATACACCGACGACCGTCCGACACCGTTCCACTATGCCGAGATCGATGGGCTCGAACCGGGCCGCGCCTACCGTTTCGAGGCGTGGTCGGCGGGACTTCGCGCGACGCCCGCGCTCTCGCTCACCACATCCGGCCCGGCGGCGCCGGAAGCACGCGGCGAGTTCACCACGCTCGTGCCGCCGCCCGGCCGCCGACTACGCACCATCGCCCTGGCCAACGATGTGCACTACGGCGAGCAGGTCAGCGGTCTGATCGTCGGCGAACTGCCGCCAGGTTTCCGGCAGGATCCCGGCTCGGCGCCCTACCCCGAGGTGATGCTGGCCGCGATGCTGGATGACCTGCGCCGCCACGACCGGGGAGCTGAGCACCTGTTGGTCGCGGGCGACCTCACCGCCGAGGCCTCCGAGCACGAAACCCGTGCGGTGCGCGCGCGGCTCGACGCGTGGGGCTCGCTCGGCAGGGACTACCTGGCCGTGCGCGGCAACCACGACCGGCCGCACCGTGGGACCGAATACTCCCGGTGCGCAGCCGCACCCGCAGGGCACCACGACTGCTGGGCCGAAGCCTTCTCCGCGCGCCAGCAGCTGATCGAACACGAGATCGGCGGCCTGCGGGTGCTGGGATTGGACACCAGCGAGTTGGAGGGCGCGGGCGGGTCCATCGATCGGCCGCAATTCGATCTGCTCGCCGAGCGTTTGGGCGCGGACCCGGACCGGCCCACGCTGATGTTCGGCCACCACCCCGTCACCACCGAGTCCGGGCTCACCAATGTCGCCGGGCCCGGCTTCGTGCTCAACGGACGCGACAGCGCCGAATTGCAGGCGCTCTACGCCCGGTGCCCCGGCGTCTTCCTGCACCACAGCGGCCATACCCATCGCAACCGGCGAACCCGGCCGGACGCGCCGTGCGCGGTGGAATTCCTGGAGGTCGCCGCGATCAAGGAGTATCCGGGCGGCTACAGCCTGCTGCGCATCTACGAGGGCGGCTACATGGTCAACTTCTACAAGACCCGCACCGAGGAGGCGCGGCGCTGGAGCGCCCTCACCCGCGGCGAGTATTTCGGACTGCTGCCGGATTACACGTTCGGCATCTGTCCCGATCGCAATCATGTTGTGCTGCGTGACTTCTCGGGGCTGACGTAACGAGCGCGCGGATTCCGGGAATCCGCCGCGGGACCGAGACCGTTCGCGCACGTCGGAGGCGGTATCTTCCTTAGGTAAGCCTCAACATACGCACGGGGCAACTGAACGCGATCGGAAGGACGAGGATGAAGCCGGTCAGATGGAAGACGTTTGCCGCTGGACTGGCCGTCACGATGACGGCACTCGGCATGGCGGCCTGCTCGAATTCCTCGGACGACGCGAACGAGATCACCGTCTACAATGCGCAGCACGAATCCCTCACCAAAGAGTGGGCCGACGCGTTCACCAAGGAAACCGGCATCAAGGTGACGTTGCGGCAGGGCGGCGACACCGCGCTGGGCAACCAGCTGGTCGCCGAGGGCGCGGCCTCGCCCGCCGACGTGTTCCTGACCGAGAATTCTCCGGCCATGGCGCTGGTGGAGAACGCGGGGCTGTTCGCCGACGTGGACCCTGAGATCGTGGAGCAGGTGCCCGCGCAGTTCCGTCCGTCCAGCGGCAAGTGGACCGGTATCGCGGCGCGCGCAACGGTGTTCGTCTACAACAGGAACAAGGTCCAGCCCGGTCAGCTGCCCGCCTCGCTGCTCGATCTGGCGCAGCCGCAGTGGAAGGGCCGCTGGGGCGCGGGCGTGTCCGGCGCCGACTTCCAGGCCATCGTCGCGGGCCTGCTCGCGTTGAAGGGCGAGGATGCCACGCGCGCCTGGCTGAAGGGCATGAAGGAGAACGCCACGCCCTTCCCGAACAACGTGGCCACCATGAAGGCGGTCAATTCCGGTAGCCCCGACGGCGGCGTCATCTACCACTACTACTGGTACCGCGACCAGGCCAAAACCAAAGAGAGCAGCGCCGATACCGCGCTGCACTACTTCAAGAACCAAGACCCCGGCGCCTTCGTCAGCATCTCCGGCGGCGGCGTGCTGAAGTCGAGCAAGAAGCAGGAGGCGGCGCAGAAGTTCCTGGCGTTCATCACCGGCAAGGCCGGACAAGAAGTGCTGCGCGACGGCACGTCGCTGGAGTACCCGATCGCCAGCGGCGTGGCCGCCAACCCGGCGCTGCCGCCGCTGGCCGACTTGCAGGCCCCGGCGATCGACCCGTCGAAGCTCGACTCGAAGAAGGTCACGGCGCTGATGACCGAAGCGGGTCTGCTGTAGCCGTGGCACTGCGGACCGTTGTCGCCGCGCCCCGGGTCGGCAGGCCGGGGCCCCTCGTCACGGGCGTCGCGCTGCTGCTGGTGGCGGCGACGTTCGTGCCGCTGGGGTACATCGTCTCGACGGTCTTCGCCACCGGTATCGAGCAAGCGGCCGAGTTGGTGTTCCGGCCCAGAGTCGGTGAGCTGCTGCGCAATACGCTCGGGTTGGTGGTGTGCACGGTACCCGTCTGCGTGGCGCTCGGCGTGGGGCTGGCCTGGGTGGTCGAGCGTACCGACGTGCCGGGGAGATCGTGGTGGGGCCCGGTTTTCGCGGCGCCGCTCGCGGTGCCCGCGTTCGTCAACAGCTATGCGTGGGTCAGCGTCTTCCCCGGCATGCACGGCCTGGGGGCGGGCGTGGTGATCTCGACGATGTCCTACTTCCCGCTGGTGTACCTGCCCGCCGCGGCCACGCTGCGGCGCTTGGACCCAGCGGTGGAGGAGTCGGCGCGGGCGCTGGGCTCCGGGCCGGTGGCGGTGTTCGCGCGGATCGTGCTGCCGCAGTTGCGGTTGGCCATCCTCGGCGGTGGTCTGCTCATCGCGCTGCACCTGCTCGCCGAATACGGCGCCTTCGTCATGGTCCGGTTCGACACGTTCACCACAGCCATCTTCGAGCAGTACCAGTCCAGTTTCGCCGGGCCCGCGGGCAGCATGCTCGCGGGCGTGCTCGTGTTGTGCTGCCTGGCGCTGCTCGGGGGCGAGGCCGGGCTGCGCGGCGGGGCCCGCTACGCGCGGATCGGCGGTGGGGCGCCACGCGCCGCGGCGCGGGTTCGATTGGGCATCGGCGCGATACCGGTCCTGGCCGTGCTCGTCACGGTGACCGCGGGCGCGCTCGGCGTGCCGCTGTGGACAATCGGGCGCTGGTTGAGCATCGGCGGCGCGGCGGTGTGGGATGCCACCGAGATCGGCAACGCACTGGGGCAGACGGTTGGCCTCGCGGCGTTCGCCGCGCTGCTCACCACGCTGTGCGCATTTCCGGTCGCGTGGATCGCGGTGCGCTCCACCTCGGTGTTCGCGCGGCTGGTCGAGGGCGCGAACTACATCACGAGCTCGCTGCCCGGCATCGTGATCGCGCTGGCCATGGTGACCGTGACCATCCGATGGGCGCCGCGGCTCTACCAGACGGTGTTCATGGTGATCGCGGCGTATGTGCTGCTGTTCCTGCCCAGGGCACTGGTCAGCGTGCGGGCCGGGCTCGCGCAGGTGCCGGTCGGCTTGGAGGAGGCGTCCCGCTCGCTGGGCAAGTCGGGACCGGCCACGTTCTGTCTGGTCACCCTGCGGCTCACCGCACCCGCCGCGGCCGCCGCGGCGGCGCTGGTGTTCGTAGCGGTGGCGACCGAACTGACCGCGACACTGCTGCTCGCGCCCAACGGAACTCGCACGCTGGCGATGCGGTTCTGGGCGCTGTCGGGCGAATTGGACTACGCGGCCGCCGCGCCGTACGCCCTGATCATGATCGCCACCGCGGTGCCGGTGACGTATCTGCTGTTCACCCACTCTCGGAAGGCGGCTGGGATATGAGTCGCGTTGTCGTCGCCGACGTGTCGAAGACGTTCGGACACAACCGGGTACTCGGCGGGATCACCCTCGACGTGCCCGACCACACCGCCACCGCCGTGGTCGGCTCGTCCGGGTGCGGTAAGACCACGCTGCTGCGGGTCATCGCGGGGTTCGAGTCGCCGGATGCCGGATCGGTATCGATCGGCTCGGAAACCGTTGTCGGCGAACGTGTCTCGGTGCCGCCACAGCGACGCAACATCGGCTACGTCGCGCAGGACGGCGCGCTGTTCCCGCACCTGACCGTGGGCCAGAACATCGCCTATGGGCTACCCGGCCTGCGCCGCCGCAGCCGCGATCGGGTGCGGGAACTACTGGAGATGGTGTCGCTGGATCCGTCCTACGCAGACCGGCGACCGCACCAGCTCTCCGGCGGTCAACAGCAGCGCGTCGCACTGGCCCGGGCGCTGGCCCGCAAGCCCTCCGTAATGCTGCTGGACGAGCCGTTCAGCGCACTGGACGCGGGCCTGCGCGCGACGACCAGGCAGGCGGTGGCCGACACCCTGCGCGCGGCTGGCATGACCAGCATTCTGGTGACCCACGACCAGGAAGAGGCGTTGAGCTTCGCCGAGCAGGTCGCGGTGATGCGCGAAGGACGCTTCACCCAGATCGGCACGCCGGAGGAGGTCTACGGCACACCGAAGGATCTGTTCACCGCCCGATTCCTCGGCGACTGCGTATTGCTCGACGCGGTGGTGGAAGCCGACGTGGCGAAGTGCGCACTCGGCCGGATACCGGTGCAGCGCAACGCACCGACCGGCGCCGTGACCATCATGATGCGACCGGAACAACTTGTCGCCCAGACCACTTCGGAAGGCGACCCGAGAAGCGGTCGGATCCGCGCCGCCGAGTTCCGCGGAGCCGACGTCATCCTGACGATCGACCTGGACGGCACCACCACCCCCGTACGAGTCCGCCGGGCCAGCGTATACGCCCCCACCACCGGCCAGCGAGTGCGCCTCGAAGTGCTCGGCTCGGCAGTGGCGTACAACGAGCCGAACGCCCCCACCTGAACCGACGCCCACGCTCACACCCACAGGCCCACGAGTGGCACACCACGGAGAAGTCTTCTCGCGTTCCGCCGCAACCATGTGCCACTCGGCGGTGCTCCTCGATGGGCTCGGCTCGGCGGTGGCGTGCGCCGGGCCGAGCGCCGAGGGTGATTGGAGCGAGCGGCGGGAATTGAACCCGCGTAAACGGCTTTGCAGACCGTCGCCTAAACCACTCAGCCACGCCCGCCTCGTCTTAGATAGTGCCCGGGAGGGGCGGCCGGGCCCAGCATTGCGCTCACGGTGATCCGAAGGCTGGTCGGATGTCCCCGCCTTCGCTCGACGCCATGGAATGATCGAAATATGTCTCGGCCACGTCCGCTTCCGCTCGACCCGATCGAGGAGGCCCATCGTCAGTGGGTCGGCCACGGCTGGGGCGAGGTCGCCGACGGCATGGCCGCGGTGACCTCGCTGGTGCGCGCCCAGCAAATCGTGATGGCGCGGGTCGACGAGGCACTGAAACCGACCGGTTTGACCTTCTCGCGCTACGAGCTGCTGATGCTGCTCAGCTTCAGTAAGACCGGCACGCTGCCGATGGCGAAGGCCAGCGCGCGCTTGCAGGTGCACCCCACCAGCGTGACCAACACCGTCGACCGCCTGGAGGCGGCGAAACTGGTCGAGCGCGTGCCGCATCCCAGCGATCGGCGCGCTACGTTGATCGAAATCACCGACGCCGGAAGAGAATTGGTGGCGAAGGCGACGAAGGAACTCAACGAGAAGGTCTTCGCGCTCCCGGGGCTCCCGCCGGACCGGCTGCACACCCTGCTGCAACTGCTGGCCGAATTCCGCCACGCCGCGGGCGACTTCGACACCGGGGAGGGGACGGCGCGCTGGTCGGCCACCGCCGCGGAATGAGCGACAGTACCGGTCGGTCGCATATTCCTTTTGTCCCAATCGTGAAGTGACTCCCAGGTATCCGAGCGGCGAATTGCCGGGCCCGTCGTCTTGGCAGCGGCAGGGAAAAGGTTCACCATGTAATCCATGGTGCTGGTCTTGGGTGTATCGGCGGGCGCTGGAGGCGCACACGCGATGCTGACACACTCCGATCAGCCACATCTGCCCCCGATCGATCACTGCGAGGTGCCCCGGCGGGCGGGTGGCGGTGTCGAGGAGTCGGTCTTCGAGGCGATCCACCAGATGATGGGGGCCGCCGGCGCCCGTGACGAACTGGTCTCCGGAACCGCCGTGACCTGCCGCTGTCCCCTGCATGCCGATGCCATCCGCGCCAACGCGGGCGAGCGCAGGCTCACCATCGTCGAGGAACCGCTTGCCCAGCTGCGCTATCTGCGCTTCACCGGGCAACTTCCGGACAGCGGCTCGGTGATCCTGTACGACCTGGGCAGCTCCGGGCTGACCATCACCCACGCCGATTGCCGCACCGACACGATTCTGTCCAGCAGACGCAGCACGGTACTCGGCGGCGACGGCTACGACGCCCTGTTGCGCTGGCGGCTGGCCCGCGACGGCGTGCTCACCGACAAGCCGACCAGCAGGCGTCATCGCGAGGAGTTGAGCGACGCCAGGGTGGTCACCGCGATCGACACCGGCACCGGCGACCGGGCCGTGCTGACCCGCAGCGACCTGGCCGAGCTCTTTGCCGCGGGCATCCACCACTCCGCCTCGTTCGTGCGCCAGATCATCGAAGAAACCGGCGTGCGACCGAAGGCCATGGTGCTGCTCGGCGGCTGCACCCGCAGTCCGAGCATCCGGTCCGAGCTGGCCGGACTCGTCGACCTGCCGATCATTTACGACCCGGAACCAGACCTGGTCTCGGCGCGCGGGGCCGTCCTGCTGGCCGCCGAACGACGGCGCGGCGACCTCCGAATGCCCCGGGTCCGCGCCGGAGCCACACTGGTCCCGCCCACCGTGGACCGGCGCAAACTCATCGCCGCGGTAGCAGTCACCGTGGCCCTCGGCGCCACCATCGCCGGACTCCTCGCCACCGGCAAAGACTCAACCCGGCCGGAGAGCGGCAACGAGCGCACACCAGCCGAAATCGTCGCGCCCACACCGAGGTCCTTCGGATAACCGACGGCGAACCCGCGCCGGTGCACACGCACAGCATCAAGGTCCGCCACTCGCTTCGCGTTTCGCAGCTTTGTGGCCGAACCTTTACTCGGTTTCAGCCAAGGCAGCGAGAATCGAGTCGCTGACCACCTTGGTGGACACCGGGTTCTGGCCGGTGATCAGGCGGCCGTCACGCACGGCATGCGGTGTCATCGGGATAGTGGAGCGCACATAGTTGGCTCCCTTCGCGCGTAGTTCGTCCTCCAAGAGAAACGGAACCCTGCTCTTCACCCCGGCCAGTCTTTCCTCGATCGTCGCGAAGCCGGTGACGGTGTGGTTCTGTACGAGCGGATTCCCGTCGGCGTCACGGAGGTTGATGAGGGCGCAGGCACCGTGGCAGACCGAGGAGACGATCCCGCCGCCGGCGTAGATCGCCTGGGCTGTTCGCTGCAAATCAGCGTTGTCGGGGAAGTCCCACATCGTGCCGTGACCACCCGTGAAGAAGATCGTGGAGTAGTCGTCCGGATTTACGTCGGCAATAGAGGGGGTGGTTTTCAGGGCATTCATGAAGGCCGGGTCGTCGAGATAACCACGAACCGTCTTGTCGGCGAACAATCGGCCGAGGCTTCGGGGGTCGAGTGGCACCTCGCCGCCCGCCGGGCTCACCACATCTACGGTGTGGCCGGCCTCCACCGCCTTGTCGTAAAAATGGACGAGTTCACCCAGCCATAGGCCGGTTCGGTGTTCGCTGTCCCCGTAGGTGGGCTGATTCGTCACCACCGCCAGAATCTTTTTCTGGTGCACATTTCCCTCCTCGGTCGGTCAGCTACATATCCGGAGCCTGGCGTGAAGAACGAGGGCCGTCGCGCCCGGCACATACGGATCTGCGTACCCGGGATCGTCCGCCTCAGGCAGTGGCTCGCGCTCGTCTGTCACTGAGTACAGAAGACTGCGCCCAGACGATGACGACCGCGAGGATCAACTCCAGGGCGGCGAAGGAGAGGAATTCCGCCGGCCGGGTGGGCAGGCCTTCCAGCGCGATGGAGATCATCCGCCCGACGAACCCGAAGAAGATCGGGGCGGCAAGGAAGTAGACGAGTAGCCCCTGCGAGCGGATCGTTACCGCCGTCCATGCCAACAGGGGAGCCCAGCCGATGTAGATGCCTGCCATGAATCGGTGTATGTGGTCGGCGGTCGCATCGCCCGCCGAGGCGCCCTGCACCATCTGCAGCAGACCACCGGCGATCACGATGACGGTTGCCAGCACCAGGCAGGCACGGACGACGATCTCGGCTCGAGTGAGAGGGAGGTCGGCAGCCATGGTGATTCCTTTGCTTGTCTCGCGGTTGCTCGGTGTTCAGACCTGCTCGGTGGGGCGTACGAGCAGCTCGGCGACGGCCACGTGCCGGGGGCGGGTGACGATGTAGCCGACGGTGTCGGCGATGTCCTGGCCTTGCAGCCGCTCGATATCGCCGAGTGCGGCGGCGATCTGCTGCTGGACGACGGCGGGGTTGTGATCGCGCAGCTCGGTGTCGACGCTGCCCGGCTCGACGACGGACACGCGGACGTGCCGGTGTGCCAGTTCCTGGCGCAGCGCCTCGCTGAAGGCGCCGACGCCGAATTTAGTGGCGGAGTACACGGCCGACATGGCGAACGCGCTGCGGCCTGCGAGCGAACCGATGTTGACGATGTCGGCGACCTGACGTGGCTCCTCGGCGGCTGCCTCGACCAGATGGGGAACGGCCGCGTGGGTGCAGTACATCAGGCCCATGAGGTTGATGTCGATCATGCGCCGCCAGTCGTCGAGATCCGCGCCGGGGGCGGGGCCGAGCAGCATGAGGCCCGCGTTGTTGACCAGGGTGTCCAAGCGGCCCAGGCCCTCGACGGTCCGCTCGACCGCTTCTTGGGCGGCTTGGGGGTCGGTGACGTCGGCGGGCACGACCAACGCCTGTCCCCCGGCATCGGAGATTTCCGCGGCGAGGTCGGTGAGCCGGTCCTCGCGGCGTCCGGCCACGGCCACGGACGCGCCCTCGCGGGCCAGCTCCAGGGCGGTGGCGCGGCCGATACCGCTGGATGCTCCGGTGACGAGGGCGACGGTTCCGTCGAGACGACGAGTCATGATTTCAAAGCCTTTCGATGAACGGCCACATTGCTGCGGGCCGTAGGAGAGAGATCGACGGTCCTATAGGTGCGGCCGTACAGGTGTGGAGGCCGGCTCGACGCTGGGCCAAGGGCACAATGGGGAAGTGAGCACCCCTGCGCGGTCCACCGATGCCACGCGTCGAGTGACCGAGATAGATCGAGAACTGCCGCCCCGCGAACGCCTGGTCAAGGCCGCGTCGCGCCTGTTCTACTACGAGGGCGTACGCGCGATCGGCGTGGAGCGGCTGATCGCCGAGGCCGGGGTGACGAAGGCGACCTTCTACCGGCACTTCGCATCCAAGGACGACCTTGTCCTGGCCTATCTGCTGACCAAGGATGCCTACTATCGGCAGGTGGCCGAACCGCTGGCCGCCGGGTATCCGCCCGCGGAGGCGATCGACCTGATCTTCGAGGCGATCGCCGAGCACGCCCGCGAACGCGGATTTCGCGGATCGCCGTTCCTGAACGCGGCCGCCGAGTACCCGGACGCCACCGATTCGGTGCGCCGTCTGGTGGCGTCCCATCGGGAGTGGCTTCGCACCCTCTTCCAGGACCTGCTCACCCGGCTCGACCACGCCGACCCGGAGTCGGCCGCCGGTGCGCTGCTGATGCTGTACGACGGCGCGATGGCCGCCGGTTACCTGGACGACTCGTCCGCCGCCCACAAGACCCTGCTGGACGCGGTCCGGCTGATCCGTTCGGTGGACTGACCCCACCGGGGCCTCGCGAACCCGCGACCCGCTGTGAAACCCCGGCCGAGCCTGCGCGCCCTCGCGCCAGCGAATGGAAGGGTTCTCCACAAGCATCACCCGCAGATCGGTACAGAGCTGAACCTGCGGCTCATCCAGCTTGCCCCGCTCGGGGAGGCCGTCGGCCAAAGCGTCGCGCACCGGTTGGGGATCGGCCGGCCGGCCGATGACGCGCGGCGTCAGGGGCTCGGCGGTGGGGACCACCCTGACTCCGAAGCGGCTTTGTTTCATACAACCTGTTCATCTCTATTCGATGCGCACCGGTGACCCAGTGGCACTCCTCCGCCGGGAGGCGGCCCGACCAGAAGCCCAGAGATCCACTCCTCGCGGCAAGGTGGAAAGACCGGTCGTTCTACCTGAGCGAGGATAGCGTCCCCGACGCTCTCGCGCCAGTCGTCGATCCCGCTCGGAGGATCCCCCGCAAGGTCGATCGCCAGCATGTTGCCGCTTCGCGATCTCATCCGAGTTCGTTTTGGCGGTCCCGGCTCACGCGTTCTACAACAAAACGCTAGTGCCGCGTATTCGGGTGAAACAGGTCCGCACGCCGGGAGAAGACGTGTTCTATCGGCGGTGGCCGGTGACCGGACGAGGCCGACTGCACCACAGCCGCGCAGGCATTCGTGAAGGAATGGCGAGCAACCCACTACGGCGACGCGGTGGAAGTCTTCACCGACGGCGCGAAGGGCCTACCCCGCCTCCCCTGCGAGCGGCTCTACCTCGAGCCATGATTTCCGCAAGACGACTTCGCCCGGCCGAGTGTGCGGCCGGGCGATGTCGTCGTCAGCGGTTGGTGAACTTCGCGGGGCGCTTCTCGACGAAGGCGGTCATGCCTTCCTTCTGGTCCTCGATCGCGAACAGCGAGTGGAAGACGCGCCGTTCGAAGCGCAGGCCCTCGGCGAGGGTGGTCTCGAACGAGCGGTTCACCGCCTCCTTGGCGATCATCGTGACCGGCAGCGACATCGACGCGATGGTCTCGGCGACCTCGAGGGCGGTGTCGAGCAGTTCCGCTGCGGGCACGATGCGCGAGACCAGGCCGGCGCGCTCGGCTTCCTCGGCGTCCATATTGCGGCCGGTGAGCACCAGGTCCATCGCCTTCGCCTTGCCGATCGCGCGGGTCAGGCGCTGCGAGCCGCCGATGCCGGGGATCACGCCCAGCTTGATCTCCGGCTGCCCGAACTTCGCGGTGTCGGCCGCCAGCAGGATGTCGCAGATCATGGCCAGCTCGCAGCCGCCGCCGAGCGCGTAGCCCGCGACCGCGGCGATGGTGGGCTTGCGGAACTGCGCCAGCCGGTCCCAGCGGGCGAAGTAGTCGCCCAGGAACATGTCCATATACGACTTGGGCTGCATCTCCTTGATGTCGGCGCCCGCCGCGAAGGCCCGCTCCGACCCGGTGATCACGATGGCGCCGATCTCGTCGTCGTGCTCGAGCTCGTCGAGCGCGGCGATGACGTCGTCGAGGACCTGCGCGTTCAGTGCGTTGAGCGCCTTCGGGCGGTTCAGCGTGATCCAGCCGACCCGGCCCTTGCGTTCCAGCAGAATCGTCTCGAAGTCAGGCCCTCCCGTCACCCGGCCGCCACCCCCCACAGAATCGCTTCGCGATGCATCCATCTTCAGGCACCTTCATGGTCGGAACGGTTACGGACATCGGTGACGATAGCGGAGAAGTCCCGCCCGGCAGCCGTCTGGTTGAACCGGCTGTAGATCTCCGCGGCGAGCAATCCGAACCGGCCGTCGACGTTGTTCTCGAGCAACGCGTTCGCGGCCAGGCCGAGGTCTTTGGTCATCAGCGCGGTGGCGAAACCGGGCTGGTAGTCGTTGTTGGCCGGGCTGGTCGGCACCGGGCCGGGCACCGGGCAGTAGTTGGTCAGCGCCCAGCTCTGGCCGGAGGCGGTGGAGACCACGTCGAAGAAGGACTGATGACTCAGCCCCAGCTTCTCGCCGAGTACCAGCGCCTCCGACAGCGCGATCATCGAGACGCCCAGCAGCATGTTGTTGCAGATCTTCGCCGCCTGGCCAACGCCGGAGCCGCCGCAGTGCACGACTTTGCCGCCCATCACCTCGAGCACGGGAAGCGCGGCGGCGAAGTCCTCGCCGGCGCCGCCGACCATGAAGGTCAGCGTCCCCGCGGCCGCACCCGCCACACCACCCGAGACGGGAGCGTCCAGCGCGCGATGTCCGGCAGCCATGGCGCGTTGGGCCGCGGCTTTGGCGTCGGCCACGTCGATGGTGGAGCAGTCGATGAACAGCGTGCCCGGCGCGGCGACCGGGAGCAGTTCGGCGTACACGTCGTGAACGAGTTTGCCGTTCGGCAGCATGGTGATCACGGTGTCGGCGGCGGCCGCCTCCGTAGCCGTGCCGACTACCGTCGCGCCGTCATGTTCGGCCTGTTCCCGCGCGGCGGGCACCGGATCGAATGCGAGCACCTCGTGACCCGCTCGCACCAGGTTGGCCGCCATCGGCGCACCCATGTGGCCCAAACCGAGGAAACCGATTCGCTTGCTCATCACGCCACCTCCGGGGCCACCAGACCCAGCTCTTGCTCGCCCAACTCGGCGAAGTATTCGTCTACCTGTGCTTTCGTGACCTCGGCGAGGGTCGCGGGCGACCAACGCGGGTTGCGGTCCTTGTCGATCACCTGGGCGCGGATGCCTTCGACCAGATCATGCGAGGACAGCGACGCGATCGAGACCCGGTACTCCTCGTTCAGCACCGCCTCCAGGCTCGGCGCGGTCCGCGCGGCCCGGAGCGAGCGCAGCGTGACCTTCAGCGCGACCGGGGATTTCGCCAGGATCTCGGCGGCGGCCGCTCGCGCCTCGGGCGCTTCGTGCGCCTCCAGGCGCGCGACGATCTCCTCGACGGAGCCGGCGCCGTAGCAGGCGTCGATCCATCCCTGTCCGACGGCCAGCGCGGATTCCGGTGCGTCCGTGGCGAACTTGGCGATCGCGATATCGGCGGTCTCCGAGCGCAGCGTCTCCAGCAGGGCGGGCAGATCCTCCGAGGCGACGAAATAGTCGGCGAAGCCTGCCGCGATGGCGTCACCGGCGCTCATGCGCGCGGTGGTCAGAGCGATGTGGGTACCGATCTCGCCCGGGCTGCGCGCGAGCAAATAGGTGCCGCCGACGTCGGGGACGAAGCCGATGCCCACTTCCGGCATGCCGATCTTGGACCGTTCGGTGACGATGCGGTGGCTACCGTGCCCGGACAGGCCGACGCCACCACCCATCACGATGCCGTCCATCACCACCACGTACGGCTTCGGGTAGCGGCCGATCAGCGCGTTCAGGATGTACTCGTCACGCCAAAACCGTCCGGTCGCCGAATCCGCGGTATTCGCATCATTTTTCGCGTCGGCGTGGATGGCGACGATATCGCCGCCCGCGCACAGCCCACGCTCACCCGCACCGGCGACGACCACGGTGCGCACCGCGTCGTCCTCGGCCCAGCCGTGCAGCGCATCCGTGATGGCAAGGGCCATCGAATGATTCAGCGCGTTGATCGCTTTCGGCCGATTCAGCGTGATCAGGCCGAGGCCGTCACGCTGCTCGAGCAGAACTTCTGATTCGGTCATGCCGCTCCTACCACCGAGCGGGCGACGACCACCCGCATGATTTCGTTGGTGCCTTCGAGGATCTGATGCACCCGCAGATCCCGGACGATCTTCTCCACGCCGTACTCGGCCAGATACCCGTAGCCGCCGTGCAGCTGAAGCGCCTTGTTGGCCACCTCGAAACCGGCGTCGGTCGCGAAGCGTTTCGCCATGGCGCACAACTCGACCTTGTCCGGCGCGTCGGCGTCCAGCGCCGCCGCGGCCCGCCACAGCAGCGTGCGCGCGGCCTCCAATTCGGTGCGCATATCGGCGAGTTCGAATTGCAGCGCCTGGTTTTTCGACAGCGGCTTGCCGAACGCGTGCCGCTCGGCGAGATACGGCACCGTCTTGTCCAGCGCCGCCTGCGCGCCGCCGACCGAGCACGCGGCGATATTGAGCCTGCCGCCGTTGAGCCCGTTCATCGCGATGCGGAAGCCGTCGCCCTCCGCGCCGAGCCGGTTCGCCGCCGGAATCCTGGCGTCGGAGAAGATCACCTGACGGGTCGGCTGCGCGTTCCAGCCCATCTTCTTCTCATTCGGGCCGAAGGAGACGCCTGGGGTGTCGGCGGGCACGATGAACGCCGAGATCCCGCGCGCCCCGGCGTCTCCGGTCCGCGCCATGACGACGTAGACGTCGGTGGCGCCCGCGCCGGAGATGAACTGCTTGGCGCCGTTGAAGATATAGTCGTCGCCGTCACGAACGGCCTTGGTGGCCAAGGCCGCCGCGTCCGAGCCGACGCCCGGTTCGGTCAGCGCGTAGCTGGCCAGCAGCTCCATCGTGGTCAGGCGAGGCAGCCAGCGGTTGCGCTGTTCGTCGTCGCCGTAGCGGTCGATCATCCACGTCGCCATGTTGTGGATGGAGATGTAGGCGGCGATGGCCGGGCAGCCGGTGGCCAGCTGCTCGAAGATGCGCACCGCATCCAGCCTGCGCAGGCCCGAACCGCCCACGTCCTCGCGGACGTAGATGCCGCCGAGGCCGAGCGGTCCCGCCTTGCGCAGCACGTCGACCGGGAAATGCTTCTGCTCGTCCCATTCCAGCGCGTTCGGGGCCAGGAATTCGTCGGCGAAGCCGCGCGCGGTGTCGCGGATCGCTTTTTCGTCGTCGTCCAAGTCGAACATCAGCGTCAGTCCATGGTCGGGATGACGAACGCGTTGCTCTCCTTCAGGCCCGCGGGCCAGCGCTGCGTCACCGTCTTGGTCTTGGTGTAGAAGCGGATCGAATCCGGACCGTGCTGGTTCAGGTCGCCGAAACCGGAACGCTTCCAGCCGCCGAAGGTGTAGTACGCGATCGGCACCGGGATCGGGACGTTGATGCCGACCATGCCGACCTGCACCCGCGCGGCGAAGTCGCGCGCGGTGTCGCCGTCGCGGGTGAAGATCGCGACGCCGTTGCCGTACTCGTGCTCGTTGGCCAGCCGCAGCCCTTCTTCGTAGTCCTCGGCGCGGACCACGCTGAGCACCGGACCGAAGATCTCCTCGCGGTAGATCCGCATGTCCGGGGTGACCTTGTCGAACAGCGTCGCGCCGACGAAGTAGCCGTCCTCGGCGCCTTCCACCACCAGCCCGCGACCGTCCACCACCAGCTCGGCACCCTCATCGATGCCGAGCTGGACGTAGTTGTTCACGCGGTTCACCCCGTCCTGGCCGACCAGCGGGCCGAAGTCGGCGCCGGGGTCGTCGGAGCGGCCGACGTTGAGCTTGCGCACCCGCTCGGTCAGTTTGGCCACCAGGCGATCGGCGGTCTCCTCCCCGACCGGGACCGCCACCGAAATGGCCATACAGCGCTCGCCCGCGGAGCCGTAGCCCGCGCCGATCAGCTGGTCGGCGACGTCGTCCAGGTCCGCGTCCGGCATGACGATCGCGTGGTTCTTCGCGCCGCCGAAACACTGGGCGCGTTTGCCGTTCGCCGTCGCGGTCTCGTAGATGTACTGCGCGATCGGAGTGGAACCGACGAAGCCGACGGCCTTGATCCGCGGATCGTGCAGCAGCGTGTCGACCGCTTCCTTGTCCCCGTTGACCACGTTGAACACACCGGCGGGCAGACCGGCCTCGAGGAACAGTTCGGCCAGCCGCAGCGGCACCGAGGGATCGCGTTCGGAGGGCTTGAGCACGAACGCGTTGCCGGTGGCCAGCGCGGGACCAGCCTTCCACAGCGGGATCATGGCCGGGAAGTTGAACGGGGTGATGCCCGCGACCACGCCGAGCGGCTGGCGCATCGAATAGACGTCGATGCCGGTGCCCGCGCCTTCGGTGTACTCACCTTTGAGCAGGTGCGGGATGCCGGTGGCGAACTCGATGACCTCCAGTCCGCGCTGGATGTCACCCTTGGCGTCGGCGATGGTCTTGCCGTGCTCGGAGGACAACAGAGCGGCCAGCGAGTCCATCTCGTCCTGCACCAGCATGAGGAACTTCATCAGCACGCGCGCCCGCTTCTGCGGGTTGAACGCGGCCCACCCCGGTTGCGCCGCCTCGGCATTCGCGATGGCCGCCTCGACTTCGGACTTGCTCGCCAGCGGCACCCGGGCCTGCACCTGACCGAGGTTGGGGTCGAAGACGTCGCCGAAGTTGCCGGACGCGCCCGGCACATGCTGCCCGCCGATGAAGTGGGTGAGTTCGCGAACCATGCCAGTCCTGTTCTCGTAGCCGATCGGAACACCGCGATGCGGTATGCGGGCATCCTATAGTTGGATGTCCAAGTATTGACGGATCGTTCCGAGCGATGTGATTCATCCCACGTCTATCACGTGGTTGCACCGGCGCTCAGCTCCACTCACCGTCTCATCGAGCCGCGGAATCGCGATAGACGCCAGTTCCGCCGCCTCAGGTGCGTCTCCCGAATTGATGTGACGACCACGCGGCAGCATGGTCCCTGTGGTTACGGGAGCGCTTGCCGCATTTGTCGGCCGGTTCTGGCACTGTGGACCGCCGGGCGCCCACGACCGGGCGTTGCTCGCGCGGAGGGTACTTGTCACCGATGGATATCGATCGCTGCATCGCTCAGTTGGACGCCACCGATCGGAATGCCCGGCGCGCCGCCGCAGATACGCTGGTCGCCGCAGGCCGCAGCGCGATACCGGCATTGCTGCACACACTGCGTGCAGCGGAGTCGGCAAGCAGTGCCGATGCCTGCGCAGAAGTGCTGCGCAGGCTCGGTCCGCTCGCGTACCCGGCGCTGCTCGAGCTGCTGGGCGGCATCCGAGCCGAGCCTCGCTCGATCGAAGCGAAGAGCCGAGCCGAGCCGAATACCGAGCGTGCCGGGCGCTGGGTCTCCCGGCTCTCAACAAAGCAGCGTTCTACACTGAGCAGATACGCCGTGCGAATGCCGCCGCGCGGCACGAGGTGGCCGAGGAAATCGGCAGGCACGGCGCGACCGATTACGCATTTGTGCTCACAGCGCTACTCGGCGATGTCGATGAGCGGGTGCGCAGCACGGCAGCGAAGTCGTCCCGCGAGCTCGGCGCGCAGCTGGTTCCACTACTACAGCAAGTCAGACGGTCGCCTCTGCCCGCGCGGCGCGGCGCACTCGAAGCGCTCGCCGAAATCGGCTGGCACACTATCGAACCCGTTGATCTGGCGCTGCTTCATCGGTTCATCATGAGCAAGCTCGCATGCGAGGCACCCCAGCCCATCCCGGCAGCGAAGGAGTGCTTGTGGTGGGCGCTACCCACCGATGACCAAGCCGCGGTACTCGACGCGTTCGGGCTCTCGGATCCGGTCCCGGCGACCGTCGCAATGGGCTCCGCTGTGGCTTTGGACGAACACCGTCCACTCGAGGAGTGCGAACGGGTCTACGTCAGCCCTGTTCTCGACGGCTGGACGCTCGTATTCGGCGACTCGGCTTCCCATTACCCCCGCGACGACCGGCGTATCCACGAGTTACAGCAATCCGACATCTGGCAGACGATCATGGTGAACGAGTCGGATGCCGTCAAAACGGCATGGCTCACAGCGATGTCGCGCCCGTCCAAGGAGGAACGTTGCGCGCAGCTGAGCGGACGATTCGGCGCAGCACACTGGTATGAAGAAGCGGGCGACCACGATTCGGGTGGCTGGTGCATCGCCGAAAACGGCGAAACGATACGCACTGCTCACCTCGAGGATTGCGTCCACGAGGAGCTGACGTTGTACGGAGATCCGCACCCGTCCGAGCAGGGTCTGCGTGCCGAGCCGGTCTCGGAGTGGTTGCGCGACCACGGCTTCGCACCCGACGCTTGGAACGATATCGTCTCCGGCGCTCCTTACACCGCGTGGGACGCACAGTGGGCGGAATTCCAGCACCGGACCGGAATTCCGGATGCAATGACACCCATGCGTATCGCCGAACGGGCCTCTGTGGGTCCGCTTACCCTGGGCCCGCACACTCGGATCGCACTGACCGAGCGTGGGCGGCAAGGCGGCAGACACCGCGGTGCTCTACCCATCTGATACGAGAGCTGAGGTGGCTAGCTCGGTTTCTTCTGGGATCGCGTGAGCTGGAACGCGCCGAAGGCGAGGGTGATCGCGCCGATCGCCACGACCACGGCGGCCGCGCCGAGAGCGTCGTCGGTCCATTCGGCGACCGCCTCGCCCGCGGCGAGCGCGACGGACACAGCGCCGCCGATCACGAGCACCGCCGACCGCTGGGTCGCGTACAGCACGAAGCAGACCAGAGCCACCAGCGCGGTGAGTGCATAAGCCCAAGTCCGGCCCTCGACGTCGATGCTCTGCGCGGCCGCGACGGAGGTGACGATCGCGATCAGATATCCGGCGTGGGTTTCGAACAGGGCACCGATTCTGGTCAGCGCGAACCACGCGCCGCCGAGCAGCAGTACGGCCGCGCTGCCCCACACGTCATCGAGGCCGAACACCTCGGTGAGCATCCCCGCGACGGCCGCGGGCACGAAACAGGCGCAGACGAGCATGCCGAGCACCGACGGCAGCGCGAGGTAACCGAGTACCGCGACCACCGCACCCGCCGCGCACGCGAAAACCCAGGCGGCGTCGAATCTCCCGTCCTCGAACGCGGTGCCGACCGCCCCGGCGAGCGCGACGGAAGCCAATGCGAACAACGCCGCCGCAAGCCTGGCGCGGGCTCCGTGCGCCCTGCGGCGGGTGAACAACGCACCGGCGAGCAGGACTCCGACGAACAGCAGCCCGGCCGCCACGATGGCGAGTACGCCCACCCGGACCGGACGTCCCAGGTCCTCCCAAGACGAAGCCATCACCAGGACGATCCCGCCGAACACCAGACCGGCCCCGAGGTAAGCGGCGATCTCGGCGAGCACCTTCCCGCGCGCCGCCGCGGCCTGCTCGACGGCGAGCGCCGCGAGTACCGCATCGGCCTGTTCACGGGACAGCACCCCCTCGGCGACCAGCCGCCCTACCGCTGCCCTGGCCCTGTCGTCGCGCACCATGCGCCCAGTATGTCCGAGTCGGTAGTTCGGGCAACACAAATAGGGTCCCGGACAACCTTGCCCGAACCGCCATTGGCGTCGACCTGGACGAACACATTCGCGACTCCGACGACGCCGACCGCCTCGCACATCCAGCGCCGGCAGCCGTCGAACTCGACCAGCACCAAGTCGTGCGCCAGGCTCGGCACGACGGTCCCGAACCAAGATCAGCACATAGGCACCGAGAGAGCGCGGTGGCCGTCGGCCATCTCGCGCCCCGGCACCGGATCACCTGGCGCTGTGATCACGATCACCGTAAGATTAGTTTGACGTCCTAGTATCGGGCGCCAATGGACTCGCCGGAGGAATCCCGTGGCCGACCGCAGCGCGCTCTACACGCCCATCCATCCCGTTCGCTTCGTCACCTCCGCTGCCCTCTTCGACGGGCACGACGCGGCGATCAACATCATGCGCCGCATCCTGCAGAGCCAAGGCGCGGAGGTGATTCACCTCGGCCATAATCGCGCGGTCAGCGAGGTGGTGGACGCGGTGCTGACCGAGGACGCGCAGGGCGTCGCGGTCAGCTCCTATCAGGGCGGCCATGTCGAGTACTTCGAATATCTGGCCGACGCCTTGCGGAAGGCAGGAGCCGAGCACGTCCGGATCTTCGGCGGCGGTGGGGGCGTCATCGTCGCCGACGAGATCGCTCGGCTGGCCGAATCCGGCGTCACCATCTTCTCCCCCGAGGACGGGCAGCGACTCGGCCTGCCGGGCATGATCAATCAGTTGATCCGCGACTGCGACATCGACGTGGCAGCCGAAGCGCCCGCGCTGGACGCGGTACTCGCCGGCGAACGATCCGCTCTGGCCCGCGTCATCACCTGCCTGCAAGGGGACACGCTGCCGGAGACCGACCGGCAGAAGCTGGCTGCCGCCGCCGCGGCGCGCCGCGTGCCGGTGCTGGGCATCACCGGGACCGGCGGCTCCGGAAAGTCTTCGCTCACCGATGAATTGGTGCGCCGACTGCGTTCGGATCAACAGGACAAGCTTCGGGTCGCGATCCTCGCGGTGGACCCTACCCGGCGGCGCGGCGGCGGCGCGCTGCTCGGCGACCGGATCCGGATGAACGCACTGGACGGCGAGCACGTCTTCTTCCGCTCGCTGGCCACCCGCGGCGGCCGGGAACTGCCGGACAATATCGATCTGATCGTGACCGCCTGCAAGGCCGCCGGATACGACCTGGTCATCGTGGAGACGCCGGGCATCGGCCAGGGCGACGCTGCGGTGACCGACCACGTCGACGTCTCGCTGTATGTGATGACGCCCGAATTCGGCGCCGCCTCCCAGCTGGAGAAGATCGACATGCTGGATTTCGCGGACGTGGTGGCGATCAACAAGTTCGAGCGACGCGGCGCGGCGGACGCGTTGCGTGACGTGGCCCGGCAGCTGATCCGCAACCGGGAGGAGTTCCAGGCGACGCCGGAGGACATGCCGGTCTTCGGTACCAGCGCCGCGACGTTCAACGACGACGGTGTGACGGCGCTCTACCAGCACCTGACCGGTTTGCTCGCCGACCGCGGCCTGCCGCTGGAGCCCGGCACGCTACCGAAGGTCGACACCCGCCTTTCCACGCGCTTCGCACAGCTCATCCCGCCCGCACGGGTCCGCTACCTGGCCGAGATCGCCGAGACCGTACGCGCGTACCACGCCGAGACCGCCGCCCACATTGTCGCGGCGCAACGCCTGCAACGCCTCGAGCAGGTGGCGGCCGAACTGCCCGACGACAATGCCGTCGCCGCACTGGCCGAACGCGCACGCGCCGACCTCACCCCGGCCGATGCCGCACTCTTGGCCGAATGGCCCGCGCTGGCCGAATCCTATCGGGGAGACGAACAAGTCGTGCGCGTGCGCGACCGCGAGATCCACACCCCGTTGCGGCGGGAAACGCTGTCCGGCAATTCGGTTCCGCGCGTCGCACTCCCCCGTTACACCGATCACGGTGAGCTGCTGCGCTTCCTGCGCGCCGAACACCTACCGGGCCGATTCCCCTTCACTGCTGGAGTGTTCGCGTTCAAACGCGACACCGAGGACCCGGCTCGGATGTTCGCGGGCGAAGGCGACGCCTTCCGCACCAACCGCAGGTTCAAGGTTCTGAGCGAGCATTCCGACGCCAAAAGGCTGTCCACGGCGTTCGATTCGGTGACGCTCTATGGTCACGACCCCGCCGAGCGCCCCGACATCTACGGCAAGGTGGGCACGTCCGGGGTGTCGATCGCCTCGCTCGACGACATGAAGGTCCTCTACGACGGCTTCGATCTGACCGCGCCGACCACGTCGGTGTCGATGACCATCAACGGACCGGCGCCGACCATCCTGGCGTACTTCCTCAACACCGCGATCGACCAGGCGCTGGATCGGTTCGCGACCGAACAGGGACGCCCACCGACCGACACCGAGGCGGCCGAGGTCCGGGCCCGGGCGCTGGCCACCGTGCGCGGCACGGTGCAGGCCGACATTCTCAAGGAGGACCAGGGTCAGAACACCTGCATCTTCTCCACCGAGTTCAGCCTGCGCATGATGGCCGACATCCAGGAATGGTTCGTCCACAACGGCGTCCGCAACTTCTACTCGGTGTCCATCTCCGGCTACCACATCGCCGAGGCGGGTGCGAACCCGATCAGCCAGCTGGCCTTCACCCTGGCCAACGGATTCACCTATGTGGAGGCGTATCTCGCGCGCGGCATGCACATCGATGATTTCGCGCCCAACCTGTCGTTCTTCTTCTCCAACGGAATGGATCCGGAGTACTCGGTCATCGGCCGGGTGGCCCGGCGCATCTGGGCCGTCGCCATGCGGGATCGCTACGGCTCAGGCGACCGATCGCAGAAGCTCAAGTACCACATTCAGACTTCCGGCCGGTCGCTGCACGCGCAGGAGATGAACTTCAACGACATCCGCACCACCCTGCAGGCGCTGATCGCGATCTACGACAACTGCAACAGCCTGCACACCAACGCCTACGACGAGGCGGTGACCACCCCGACCGAGGAATCGGTGCGCCGCGCGCTGGCCATCCAGCTCATCATCAACCGGGAGTGGGGCGTCGCGATGAACGAGAATCCACTGCAGGGCAGCTTTCTCGTCGACGAGCTCACCGACCTCGTCGAGGAGGCCGTGCTGGTGGAGTTCGACCGGATCAGTGAACGCGGCGGCGTGCTCGGCGCGATGGAGACCGGCTACCAGCGCGGCAAGATCCAGGACGAATCGATGCGCTACGAGCAGCGCAAACACGACGGTTCGCTGCCGATCATCGGCGTGAACACCTTCCGCAACTCACACGGCGAACCGCACCGGGTTCTGGAGCTGGCGCGTGGCACCGAGGCGGAGAAGCAGTCGCAGCTGCGGCGGGTCCGCGAGTTCCAGCAGCGCCACCGCGACGACGCCCCCACCGCGCTGGCCCGTCTGGAGGCGGTGGCTCGCACCGACGACAACATCTTCGAGGTGTTGATGGACGCCGCTCGCGTGTGCACGCTGCAACAGATCACCGACACCTTCTTCCGCGTCGGCGGGCAGTACCGCCGCAACGTGTGAGGTGCGGAAGGCGCTGAGCCGTCAGAAGATTCGCACCTCGGGGATGGTGTCCATGAGCGCTGCCCACTCGGGGTACTTCGCGAGCTTCGCCTCGTGCAGCGCCATGATCTTCTCGCGCAGCTCGGGATCGGGCTGATCGGAGACGTCGGGACCGATCGCGATCTTCGCGAAGTACGGGATGATCCGCGGATCGCCCGCCAAGTGGACCGGGTCGTGCATGTAGCGCTCCAGCGCGTCCAGGTCTTCGATGCCCACGCAGTACGCGTGGGTCAGCCCGTCGGACGCGTCGCCCAAGTTCTGGCCGACCGTCGAGAACGACACCGACTCCACCGACGCTGTCCGCCGCATCATCGCGAGGACCTCGGCTTTCTGCTCCTCGGTGGTCGACACTGTTCTCACGCGTACCTCGCGCATGGTCGCCGAAGCGCTGGCCGATCGGATCGCCCGGCTCGCGCTCGCGGGCAAGCTTCGCCTCACCGATCCGTCGGAGGCCGCCGATCAATTGCTCGCCTTGCTCACCGCCCCGCTGGAGGCCCGCTCCCGGCTCGGGACCCGCCCGGTCCCAGCCGACGAACTCGAGAGCATCGCCGCGGCCGCGATCCGTACTTTTCTGGCCGCCTACGGGCCCGGCTGATTCCCGGACCCGCCCCCATGGGCCGTGTGACAATCGGCCCCGGGCAGACCATCAGCGCGGTTGGGACGGCAGACATGGATCTCTCGGGCATCCGGATCATCGACGCACACATCCACCAGTGGGACCCGTTCACCACGCCCCGGGATTTCAGCGGGCTGGCGAAGCTGTCGCGGCGGCTGCCCGTGCCGGTTGACCTGGCCAAGCGCCTCGCGCCGCGGCGAGACCGCGAATTCGTCGGCGACCCGGTCGCCTATCTGCGGCCCTACCTTCCGTTCGACTACCGCGCCGATGCCGGGAACGCGCCGATCGAGGTGGTCGCGCACATCGAGGTCGAGTGGTCGCAGCCGGGGCCGCTGGGCAAGGCAGGTGAGACCGCCTGGGTGGCGGGGCTGCCGCTGGAGGCCGCACCGCGACTGGGCGCGATCCTCGCGGGTGGCGACCCGGCCGAACCCGGGTTCGGCGAGTTACTTGACGCGCATGCCGCCGCCTCACCGCTCTTGCGCGGCATCCGCACGATGGTTGCCCACCATCCCGATCCGGGCGTGCGGTCGTTCACCGACACGCCGGGCAAACTCACCACCAAGGCGTTCCTGGACGGCTTCGCACACCTCGCCGAGCGCGGCCTGTCCTTCGAGGCATGGGTGTACTCGCACGCCTTTCCGGATGTCACCGCTCTCGCCGAGCGTTATCCGGAGGTGCCGATCGTGCTGAACCATCTCGGTACGCCCGCGGGGATTTTCGGCGCGGTCGGCAAGCACACCGGTACTGATCCCGGCCTGCGCAGGCAGCTGCTGGTGCGCTGGCGCGACGATCTCAGCGCGCTGGCCGCGCACCCGAACGTGGTCGCGAAGGTCAGCGGGCTGATGATGCCGATTCTCGGCCACCCGGTCCCGCCCCGCGGCACGCCGACACCGGTGCCGCGGCTGCTCGACCGGATCGTCCCGCTGGTCGAGCACGCCCTCGACGTCTTCGGCGCCGATCGCCTCATCTGGGGCTCGAACTTCCCCGTGGACAAGCCGATCACCAGCATTCCCGACAGCATCGAGACGATCGCGACCGCGATCACCGGTCACGGCGGCGGACGACCGGAACTCGAGCAGGTCTTCCGGACCACCGCGCAGCGGGTGTACCGCATTGCGGACTGACCGGGCGCTCGCCTGCACAGAGGTGTCCAGCCGTGTCGGTGCCCGTCGTTCAGCGGGGATCGCGAATCTGGTTCGACTACTGACTCGGCTGATTCGGCAGCCGCGCACGCCCCAGTGCCGCGGTGAGTTCGGCGCGCGCGGTGGCCAGCGAGGGCCCGTACCAGGTGAGGGCGCGGCCCTCGACCAACGCGACCGGAATGTGTGGGAATGCTTCCGGCCCCTCTGATTCGGTGAAAACGTAGGGTTCGTCGGGGAGCACCGCCAGGTCGACGCCCTCGGTCAGCTCCGCGTCGGTGACGCGGGGATAGCGCTCGGGGCGAACGGCGTGCACCAGCCGTAACCCGAGACGGCGTGCGACATCGCCGGTGAAGGTGTCGCGTCCGACCACCATCCACGGATTGCGCCAGATCGGGATGACCGCGGCGCATTCCGGTTCGGGTGGCGGTGACGCCCAAGCGGATTCGGCTTCGGCCAGCCAGGGCGGGACGCCGACGCCGATGGCCTCGGCGCAGAGCCGGGTGAGGGAAGCCATGGCGTCGGCGACTGTTTCTATCTTGGTGACCCACACCGGGATTCGCGCCGCGCGCAGCCGCATGACATCCAAGCGGCGGTTCTCCTCCATGTTGCACAGCACGAGATCTGGGCGGAGTTCGATGATGCGCCGGACGTTCGGGTTCTTGGTGCCGCGGACCCGTTCGACCGCCAAGTCCGCCGGGTGCGTGCACCACTGTGTCGCGGCGACAAGGACTTCCGGGCACGTCGACGCCACCGCCTCGGTCAGCGACGGCACCAGCGAAACCACCCGGCGCGGGGGCGTGCGGACGTCGACGGGTGTGCCGAGATCGTCGCGCGGCAACGCTGCCCGCGAGCTGTTCCCTGCCACGCCTGCCAGCCTATAACAGAACATATGCGCTGGTCGGTGCCGTATTTCTTGGCACGGTTGCGCGCAGCGTCCGGGCTTGGTCGATCCGATGCCGATCGGTCCTCTGCTGCCGGGAGCCGGGTGGCGGCTCAGTGCTGCGGCCACCAGCGTGAAACGCGGCATTGCGCTCTGCTGCACCGGACTGTGAATCGCCAGATCCGCTGGAACCCAGGCTCTTAACGCCATCGCGACAGCTCGCGGCGATGGGACGAGACACGCGGTATCGCTCGTTTACGCGTCAAGTTCGGCGCAAGGGCAGTGCGGGGGCAGTTCCATACGGAAGGGTCCGGCGGGAGACTGAGAAAGGCACCCGGTATCGGGAAGTCTCCGGTCCCTTCGCTGCGCCGGACTCGATCCCGCCCCGACTGTCCGGCGTCAACCGACAGCCCCGATGCCGGGTGCCTACCAAACCGATCAGCCGTCGAATCGGCGATAGAGCGCGGTGAGTTCGCGCAGGCCGGTCGCGGCGGTCGTCTCGTCGGGAGCGGTCATCCGCAGCGCCTTGCGCAGCAGCAGCGGATCCAAATCCTCTGGCGCGGGATGGAATTCGGGGCTCGGCAGGGCCGGCAATACGATGTGGTCGCCGTACGGGTCATCGGAGACGGCAGGCTGGGCGTCGCGTTCGATGCCGCCGATCAGCGTGTCCAAGTCGAGGCCGCGCAGGGTGAGAATCTCGCGGGGGCGTTCGTCGAGCCGCTCGGCCAGCAGGTAGCACACCGCGGCCACGTGCTTGCACGGCCAGCCCGGATCCGGGCAAGTGCAGGTGAAATCCAGGTCCGCCGCGGTGGTCGGCAGCAACAGCGGCCCGAGGCCGGTCGGCAACGCGCCCGACGCGATCTCGGCGAGCATGCCCGGCGCGGAACGGATGGTCTCGATCAGCAGCTCCAACTCGTCCTCGCGCAGGGGGCGCACGATGAATACCGCGGTGAACGGACGCGGTTGGCTGCCTTGCACTTCCGCGGTCACGGCACCGGGCTCGATCCGGTAGTTCACCACCTGACCCGACCTGGCGTAATTGCGGCCGCGCGCCAGACGCCCCGGCTCCGCCATCCGCTCCACCGAGTCCACCAGGGCCTTGCCCCACCAAGTGCGCCCGAACGTCCCGCGGCGGCTGCGCGCGGCCACCCCGCCGCGCACCGGCAGCTTCTTCCCGTACTCGGAGTAGTCGACGAAAGGACTCATTCGCCCACCGCCGCGGCGCCCAGGGTGAACAAATCGCGCAGTTCGTCGGTGCTCAGCTCGGTGATCCAGTTCTCCTCCGCGCCGACGGCCAGATCGGCGAGCTGCCGCTTGCCGGTGATCATCTCGTCGATCCGCTCCTCGATGGTGTCCACGCAGACCAACTTGCGCACCTGGACGTTGCGCCGCTGCCCGATCCGGAACGCGCGGTCGGTGGCCTGGTTCTCCACCGCCGGATTCCACCAGCGGTCCAGGTGGACGACGTGATTGGCGGCGGTGAGGTTGAGTCCCGTACCACCGGCCTTGAGCGACAACAACATCAGCGGCGGCCCGTCCGGCGCCTGGAACCGGATGACCATGTCGTCGCGCTTCTTCTTCGGCACCCCACCGTGCAGGAACGGGATCTCGGCGCCGAACCGCTCGGCCAGATACGGCGCGATCAGTTCGCCGAACTCACGGAACTGGGTGAACAGCAGGGCTTTCTCGCCCTCGGCCAGCACCGCGTCGAGCACATCCTCCACGAGGGCGAGCTTGCCGGAACGGTGGGCGCCGCGGTGCAGCACCGCCGACCCATCGCCGAGAAAATGGGCGGGATGGTTGCACACCTGCTTGAGCCGGGTGAGTGCGCCGAGAACCGCTCCCTTGCGGGCCATCCCCTCGGCGTCCTTGATCTTGGCGAGCATGTCGTCGACGACCGCCTGGTAGAGCGCGGCCTGCTCGACGGTGAGATTGGCCCGCACCGTCATCTCGAGTTTGTCCGGCAGATCGCTGATCACCGCCGGGTCGGTCTTCACTCGGCGCAACACGAAGGGCCGGGTGAGCCAGCGCAGGCGACTGATCGCGTTCTCGTCGCGCTCGCGTTCGATGGGCACCGCGAAACGCGCTCGGAACGACTGCGGGCTGCCGAGCACCTTCGGCATCGCGAAATCCATGATGGAGCGCAGCTCTTCCAATCGGTTCTCCACCGGAGTTCCGGTGAGCGCCAGGCGATGTCGCGCTGGCAGCGACCGCGCCGCCCGCGCCTGCCGCGTGCCCGCGTTCTTGATGTGCTGCGCCTCGTCCAAGACGACGCGGTCCCACGGTTGCCTGCCGAGTTCCTCGACATCGCGGGCGAGCAGCGCGTAGGTGGTGATCACCAGGTCGGCCGCGGCGATCGTCGCGTCGAGTTCGGCGCCCGCCAGGCGTCCGCCGCCGTGGTGCACCCACACCCGGAGATCGGGCGCGAATCGCTCGGCCTCGCGCTGCCAGTTGCCCACCACGGACATCGGACACACCAGCAAGGTGGGGTCCGGCTGCTCGGGCGCATCGGCCGCCGCCTCGCGCTCGTGCACGAGCAGGGCGAGCAGCTGGACGGTCTTGCCGAGCCCCATGTCGTCGGCGAGGATCGCGCCGCAGCCCATCCGGCTCATGGTGGCCAGCCAGGCCAGACCGCGTTCCTGATACGGCCGCAGCTCGGCTTTCAACCCGACCGGCGGCGCCACCGGCGCCGGCTCGCGGGCGCCATCGAGCAGGTCCGCCGCCCAGCCTGAGGCCGTGACCTCGGCGATCGGCACCTGCTGCACCCGTGATCCCGCTATCTCGCCGAGCATGTCCGCGAAGGTGACCGGAGAGTCGTCGGTATGCGCGGCGACATAGCGGGCCGCGGCGGCGAGCACCTTGTGGTCGGCCTGCACCCACTGGCCGCGCAGCTGGACCAGATCGGACTTGCCGCGCACCAGCCGTTCCATCTCGGCCGGGGTCAGCACGATATTGCCGAGCGCGAGTTCCCACCGATAGGAGACCAGGCCGCGCATGCCGACCGTGCTCTCCGCGGCGGGCACCGCGCTCTCCACCTGCAGCCGCATGCTCGGCTCGGCGACGCTCCACGCCCGCGGCAGCAGCAGCCGGATCCCCGCGCCGTGCAGGGCGTGCGCGCCGTGCGCGACCAGGTCGAGCACCACCTCGGTGGGCAGCAGCAGATCCATGCTGCGCGGATCGCTCGGCAGATCGCGCAATCGCGGGTAGGCCCGCTGCGCCGCGCCGAGTTTGTCCACCGCGATCCGGACCAGACTCGGATCGTCATGCAGCGGAACGGGTTTCGGCGCCTCACCGGTGACGGCCAGGCAGACCTCCAGCCGCCACAGCGCCACCGTCTCGTCGCCGGTGCCGAATTCGCCATCCGGCTCCAGCAGGCGAAGCACCAGATCCGGTTCGTCGCCGGTCAGGCTGGCGCGCCACTGTTCCAGCACCTCGGCCACTTGATAACTGCCGTTGTCCAGCGGGGTATCCCCGACCAGGGCAGCCACCAGGGGATGCGGCGAATCGGTCAAGTCGACCAGCGCTCGCGCGATCGGATCGGTGAGTTCGGTGACCATATCGTCGAGCAGCGCGGCCGGACGCCCGGCTACTCGCAGAGCCCGCGGCATGGCGACAGCCAGTTCAGCCAGCCAGGCGCGTTGCCGCTCGCCGCCGACCAGCCGCCAGCGCACCCACCACTCGCCGTCCTCCCTCCGCAGCTCCGGAACAACCCGCCCGGCGCGGACCCAGCGCTCGACCCCGTGCGCGACGTGCGCGAGAAAGCGCAGATCACCCGCCACCAACTCGGCGGGCAGCCGCTGCCGCAGCACCTGCGCCGCCGCGGCCGGGGTCAGCGCATGCGCCCGGACCTGCTCGGTGGCGCCGGACCCCGCAGCCAGAACCTCGGCACGGTGCCGGAACTTCGCGGCACGCAGCACACCGCCCAGCGGGTCGGGAAGCGCAGGCAGCGCGGTGGCCGGCGAGTCGTGCCAGAGCAGCAACCCGCCACCCGGCGACCACAGACCGTGCAGCATCACCCCATCCAATCAGGCCGGTCCGACACGTCCACGGCGACTGGGGGGCGTCTAGGGCTCGGAGGCGCGCGCTCCGCCCTAGCGGCCGCGCTGCGTGGCCTCCGAGTAGCGGCGAGTACCAGCGGACACGCCGACGACGTGCCGCAGCAAGCGAAGAACGCAGGTCAGGCGTAGTTTCGAAGGTGCGGCCAGCACCGGGACGGCACGGGCCGGAGGACGAGAAGACGCCGACCCGGCGAACGAACGGACGAGCAGTACCCAACGGACCGGAAAAGGAAGATACTGGAATATCCGCTGGTCATCGCGGAAGAACCGCAGCTTGGTGTCAAGGGAAGCGGAGGAAGCAGCATGACGATTCTGCTCCAGGTCCTCGAACAGAGCTTCACACCGACGACCGCGTGGGAACGACGGAAGTTCACCTTCGTGCACGCCGACAAGATCGTCGGCATGCGGTGCGACGGACAGTGCGGCGTGTGGCTTGACCTGTCGCGACCTGGTGAATCCCAGCGTCTGGCGCGGACAAGCGACCCGCGTGCAGCGGTCACCTTCCTGCTCACCACCTTCGCCAAGATCGCCGAGTGCGAGGAACGCGGCGGATCGTGGGTGATCGGGCACGACGGAACGCACATCGATTCCATCGCGGCCACCCGGTTCCCGCCTCGGGTGAGTGAGGTCGCCGACGACGATCTCCTGGCACGCGCCTGGTTGTAACGGCTCGCGCCGTCAGTTCCCCGCCGCCACCGGCCGTTTCGGATCGTTCGACCACTGCGACCACGAACCGGGGTACAGCGCCGCCTCGACACCTGCCACCGCGAGCGCGGCGATCTGATGCGCCGCCGTCACGCCGGACCCGCAGTACACCGCGACCGGCCCCGAGCCGAATCCGGCAAAACGGTCGCGCAGTTCGTCCGCCGCCCGGAAGCGGCCCTCGGCGTCGAGGTTCTCGGCGGTCGGAGCGCTGAGCGCACCGGGTATGTGCCCGGCGCGGGGATCGATCGGCTCCACCTCACCGCGGTAGCGCTCGCCCGCGCGGGCATCCAGCAGTACGCCCTGCCAGCGTGCCGCGGCGTCCGCGTCGATCACGGGCAGCCGGCCGGGGCTCAATTCGACATCGCCCGGCTCGGGGTCCGCTTCGGCGCCGGTCGCGATCGGCCCGCCCTCGCCGGTCCATGCGGGCAGCCCGCCGTCGAGAATGCGCACGTCTTCGACGCCCGCCCAGCGCAGCAGCCACCAGGCGCGGGCGGCGGCCATGCCGCCGGTGGCGTCGTAGACCACCACCGGATCGCCAGCGCACAGCCCCCAGCTGCGCGCGCACTTCTCCAGTTGCGCGGGGTCCGGCAGCGGGTGCCTGCCGCGGGCCGGCGAAGGCGGCGCGGCCAGTTCGGTTTCCAGATCGACGAACACCGCCCCGGGGATGTGGCCGTCGAGATAGTGCTGCGGCCCATCCGGGTCGCCCAGCGCCCATCTGACGTCCAGCAGGCGGAGCCGCTTGTCCGCCAATGCTTCCCGCAGCTCCCCCGGTGAGATCAGTACCGCGCTCAACCCAGCTCCTCGTCCCGAATCGCGTCCTCGCGCACCGACTCCCCCACCCTACGCATCCGGATGCGCCGATGTCGCCATACTCGCGCGTACCGCCGAGCCGGGCGGCGCGAGTCAGGCCAGTTTCCTGGCACTGGCTGGCGACACGGCCTGGTGACCAGGGGCAATATCCGGCCAATGTCGAACGTTTCCACGGCCCCGGCCACCGCCGCCCGCGAACCCGAGCATTCCAAGGCCGGTCTCGTGCCGCCGCTCGGCGCGGGCGCGGTGACGGCGCTGGTGGGTTTCACCAGTTCGTTCGCCGTTGTGCTGAGCGGGCTGACCGCGGTGGGCGCCACTGCCGCACAGGCGGCCTCGGGTCTGCTCGCGCTGTGCGTCACGCAGGCGATCGGCATGCTGCTGCTGAGTTACCGGTATCGGATGCCGATCACGCTGGCCTGGTCCACGCCGGGGGCGGCGCTGCTGGCGGGCACCGGTGCCGTGGCGGGCGGGTGGCCCGCGGCGATCGGCGCCTTCGTGGTGGCCGGGGCGCTGATCGTGATCACCGGACTGTGGCAGCGGCTCGGCGCGCTGGTCGCCGCGATCCCGGTGGAGATCGCGCAGGCCATGCTGGCCGGAGTGCTGCTGCCGCTGTGCCTGGCTCCGGTGCGGGCGGTGCAGACCAGTCCGGCGGTGGTGGTTCCGGTGATCCTCGTCTGGCTCGTGCTGCAACGGTATGCCCGGCGCTGGGCCGTGATCGCGGCCTTCGCCACCGCGGCGGCAGGCGCCGCGATCAGCATCGTCGTCCAGCACAAGCCGCTCACCGTGGGCGCCATGGTTCCGTCGCTGGAACTGACACTGCCGCACTGGAGTTGGCAGGCGCTGATCGGCGTCGCGATCCCGCTCTACATCGTGACCATGGCGTCGCAGAACATTCCCGGCACCGCGGTGCTGGCCTCGTTCGACTACCGGGTTCCGTGGCGCGCGGCGATGACCGTCACCGGCCTCGGCACCGTCATCGGGGCGCCCGCGGGCGGGCACGCGATCAACCTGGCGGCGATCAGCGCCGCGCTCTCCGCGGCGCCAGCCGCGCATCCGGACCCGAAGCGACGCTGGATCGCGGCGTTCACCGCGGGCGTGACGTACTTGCTGCTGGCGCTGGGCTCGGCCGCCCTGGTCACGCTGATCGCGACCGCTCCGGCGGGAACGCTGGAAACCGTCGCTGGTCTCGCCCTGCTCGCCACACTCGCCGCGGCACTCGACGCGGCGCTGCGCTCCGACGAACATCGGGAGGCCGGCGTCGTCACCTTCGTGATCGCCGCGTCCGGCGTCGGCTTCGCCGGAGTCGGCGCAGCGTTCTGGGCCTTGCTCGCCGGTCTGCTGGTGCGCAAAGTGCTGCGTTAGCGACCGAACGCGCGGTCAGCGCGGCGCTCGAGGGGCCGGTTGCCGCTACGACTGGAGGACGGCCTGGAAGCGGCGCATGCCGTCGATCCAGCGGTCGTAGTCGGAGCCCTTGTGGCGGTACATCTTCAGCACCTCCGGATGCGGGAGGATCAGGAAGTGCTCGTCCGCGACTCCGGTGAGGACGATCTCGGCGACCTCATCCGGGGACAGCACCGCGCCCGCGCTGGTGACGGCTTTCACCGCGAGCTCGGCTTCGGTGGCATGCTCAGGCGGAACGAGTCCGCCGTGCAGCAGCTGGGTGTCAACGCCCATCGGGCACACACAGCTCACCCGCACCCCTTTGTCGCCGTATGTGACCGACAGCCACTCGGCGAAACCGACGGCCGCATGCTTGGACACTGCGTAGGGCGCCGAACCGAGCTGGGTGAGCAGGCCCGCCGCCGACGCCGTGCTCACGAAATAACCGCCGCCACGCTCCAGCCAGCCGGGCACCAGCAGCCGCGCGGCGCGAACATGAGCCATCACATTGACCTCGAGCGCGGCCGCCCACTGCTGATCGGTACTGTCCAGACCCGCGCCGCCGCCGATGCCCGCGTTCGCGAAATAGAAGTCGACCGGCCCGAATTCGGCCTGGGCGCGCTCGATCAGCCCGCGGATCACCGTTTCGTCGGCCACGTCGCCACCGATCGCGACCGCGGCCGAGCCGAGCGATTCCGCCACCCGCTCCGCACTCGGCCCGTCGAGGTCGGCGAGCACCACCCGCGCCCCACCGGCGACAAGCCGGCTCGCCAGCGCCGCCCCGATCCCAGCGCCCGCGCCCGTGACGATCGCAACCTTGCCCGAAATCTCCATCTCCGCACCCTAGCGGGGCGTCGCCGAGAACTCCCCGACCACCGGCCGATCGATCGCACCCGAGGTCAAGGACCTCAGCTCGAATTCGCCAGGCGATCCAGCAACGGCGCGGTACGCGGGCCGACCAGCTCACGCATTACCAGCGCCATATTGGTCCGCTCGACGCCGGGAATCTTGAGGATTTGCCCCGCGATGCGATACAGGTCGTCGGCGTCCTGCGCCACCACCCGGACCGTGAGGTCGGTGAGCCCGGTCATGCCGCACACCTCGGTCACCTCGGGCACCTCCGCGAGCTCGTCGACCACCGAATCCAGCCGGTGCTGATCGACGACGACCGCGACGAACGCCGCGAGCGGATAACCGAGCGCGCGCGGCTCGACGCGGCGCTCGAAACTGCCGAGGACGCCACCCGCCTCCCAGCGGGACAGCCGAGCCTGCACGGTATTGCGGGACAGGCCGAGCCGGGCCGCCAGCTCGACGCCCGTCGCCCGGGGATTGGCGACCAGCTCCAGCAACAGCCTGGCGTCGGTGGCGTCCAGGGTCACGCCGACGTTTTCTCTGGTCATACAACGCAGTATGACACCAGTCGCGGGGGCAGAATTGAGCATTCTGCCCATTCGCCTGTCAAGCACTTGCGCAGTCCGCGTTCTGGTGGATGCTGTGAGATAGAACACATTTCTTTGTGGCGCGACGGGGTGAGCACCGATGACGGGCAAGTCCGAGTATCCGGTCCAATTGGTCCAGCCAGACGGTCGCCGTGTGCTCGACCCCGAGCATGCGGCGCTGGTCGCCGACATCGGCCCCGACCAGCTGCGCGATCTGTACGTGGACATGGTCGTCACGCGAAGGATCGACACCGAGGCCACCGCGCTGCAACGGCAGGGCCAGCTCGGACTGTGGGCGCCCCTGCTCGGGCAGGAAGCCGCCCAGGTGGGTTCGGCGCACGCGCTGCATCACGACGACTATGTGTTCTGCAGCTATCGCGAGACCGCCGTCGCCTACTGCCGTGGCGTGCCGCCCACGGATCTCACCCGGCTGTGGCGCGGCGCCGCCCACCACTGCTGGGATCCGCACGCGGTGAACATGACCAACCCGAACATCGTCGTCGGCTCCCAGGGCCTGCACGCCACGGGCTACGCGTTCGCCGCGCACCTGGACGGCGCCGACATCGCCACCATCGCCTACTTCGGCGACGGCGCGACCAGTCAGGGCGATATCGCCGAGGCACTGGGGTTCGCCGCGAGCTGGAGCGCGCCCGTGGTGTTCTTCTGCCAGAACAACCACTGGGCGATCAGCGAACCGGTACGTGTGCAGAGCGCCACCCCGATCGCGCGCCGCGCGGATGGATACGGCATGCCGGGCACGCAGGTCGACGGCAACGACGTGCTGGCCGTGCTCGCCGTGACCAGGCAGGCGGTGGCGCGGGCGCGCTCGGGCTGCGGCCCGTCGTTCATCGAGGCGCTCACCTATCGGATGGGTCCGCACACCACGGCGGACGATCCCAGCCGCTACCGCTCGACCGCCGAGACCGAGCAGTGGGCGCGGCGCGATCCGATCGACCGGATGCGCAAACTGCTCGAACGCGAGGACCTGTGGGACGAGGCGTTCGCCCGCCACGTCGCGGAGCGCTCCGACGAGGTCGCCCAGGCGGTGCGCAGCGCCACCATCGACATGCCCGACCCCGTGCCGACGGAACTGTTCGACCACGTCTACACCACCCCGCACCCGCTGATCACCGAACAGCGGAGGGCGTACGCGGAGTACCTGACCGGCGATCCCGGCCTGTCCTCCGCACGAGGAGAAGGAGTCACACAATGATCACCACCTTCGCCGCCGCACTCAACACCGGATTGCGGCGCGCGCTGGAGGACGACCCGAAGGTCCTGCTGATGGGCGAGGACATCGGCCGTCTCGGCGGGGTGTTCCGGGTGACCGACACACTGCAGAAGGACTTCGGCAACAATCGCGTCATCGATACGCCACTGGCCGAATCCGGCATCATCGGAACGGCTTTCGGCATGGCGCTGCGCGGCTACCGGCCAGTGTGTGAGATCCAGTTCGACGGCTTCGTCTACCCCGCGTTCGACCAGATCGTCTCGCACGTGGCGAAGATCAACTACCGGACGTGGGGAAAGGTCAACGCCCCGCTGACGATCCGCATCCCGTTCGGCGGCGGCATCGGGTCGGTGGAGCACCACTCCGAGTCGCCCGAAGCTTATTTCGCACATACAGCGGGCCTGCGCGTCGTGACGCCGAGCAACCCGGCGGACGCGTATTCGATGATCCGGCAAGCGATCGCGTTGAACGACCCGGTGATCTTCTTCGAACCCAAGCGCAGGTATTGGGACAAAGCCGATGTCGACTTCATCGCGCTGGACCGTCACGGCGGACTGCCGCTGGATCGCGCCAAGGTGTGCACAACGGGCACGGACGCGACCGTCGTCGCGTACGGCGGTACCGTCGCGACCGCGCTGTCGGCCGCGAAAATCGCCGCGGCGGAGGGACACGCGCTCGAGGTGATCGACTTGCGTAGTCTCTCACCGATCGACTTCGACACGATCGAGGCGTCGGTCGCGAAGACCGGGCGGCTGGTCGTCACGCACGAGGCGCCGGTATTCGCCGGGCTCGGTGCGGAGATCGCCGCGCGGATCACCGAGCGCTGTTTCTACCACCTCGAAGCACCGGTCCTGCGGGTCGGCGGATTCGACATCCCCTATCCCCCGGCTAAGCTCGAGAAGCACCACCTGCCCGATCCCGACCGCATTCTCGACGCGGTCGACCGCTCCCTCGCCGCCTGACGCGGGTTCGCCGTAGTGAGAGGTGCCCACGTGGAAGACCATGCTCCCCAGTCTCTTCCGGCGTCCCTGCTGGAATTCCGGCTTCCGGATCTCGGGGAAGGGCTCACCGACGCCGAGCTGGTGTCCTGGGCGGTGGAAGTCGGCGACACGGTGGAGTTGAACCAGACCATCGCGGAGGTGGAGACGGCGAAAGCGGTGGTGTCGCTGCCATGTCCGTTCGCGGGCCGGGTGGTCGAGTTGCTGGCGCAGCCGGGCGACACGGTCGCGGTCGGCGCACCGCTCATCCGTGTGGAGGACGAGCGGAAAACGGCACCCGAGGACGCCGCCATTCGGGAATCGGGGCGCTCCTCGGTTCTGGTGGGCTACGGCCCCGAGGAGGAAGTGACATCTCGGCGGCGCAGGCCCGCAAGACAAACCCCAGCCGAACCGGGCATCGTCGTTCCGGAGCCCGACCGATCCGGTTCAGAAGCAGGCGCAAGCAACATCACGGCAGACAGCGTCGTCCGAGAGCCCGAACGGCCGAGTTCAGCGCTCGGCGCGACGCGCGCGGCGGCGACCCCTGCCGCCCGGAAACTCGCACGCGAGCTCGGGGTCGATCTGTGGTTTGTCGCGGGGTCCGGCCCGGGCGGCGCGGTTACCGTCGACGACGTGCGCGGCGCGGTGCCCGTCTCCCAACCTCGTCCGGCCGAACACGCCGGGGCAACAACGACCGTCGGCGATGCCGGTGTGGTTCGGCCGCCCGCGCGTGAGGTCCGCACGCCGATCAGCGGCATCCGCAAGCGCACCGCCGCGGCGATGCTGAACAGCGCCCGCACCATCCCGCAGGCCAGCACCTTCGTCACGGTCGACTGCACCGCCTCGATGGAGCTGCTCGACCATCTGCGCAGCACGAAATCCTTTGCGGGCCTTACACCGACACCGCTGGCGCTGGTCGCCAAGTCGGCGCTGGCCGCACTCGCCGATTTCCCCGGCATGAACGCCTTCTGGGACGAAGCGAACCAGGAGATCGTCACCAAACACTATGTGAACCTCGGCATCGCGGTGGCCACCGACCGTGGCCTGCTGGTACCGAACATCAAAGAGGCGCAGACCCTGAGCCTGCGCGATCTCACCCGCGAGATCGGCTGGCTGGCCGACACCGCCCGCTCCGGCGGCGCCACGCCCGCCGACCTGCGTGGTGGCACCTTCACCATCACCAACGTCGGGGTCTTCGGCGTGGACGCCGGGGTACCGCTGGTCAATCCGGGCGAGGCCGCGATCCTGTGTCTCGGCTCGATTCGCAAGCGGCCGTGGGTATTCCGCGACGAACTCGCGGTCCGGTGGGTGACCACGCTCGGCGTGAGCTTCGACCACCGGATGATCGACGGACAACTGGCCGCCCGCTTCCTCGCTACTACCGCAAGCCTGCTGGAGGACCCGCTGACGCTCCTCAGCCGCGTGTAGTCCAGGGACCGTCAGTCCGTGACGAGCGCCGCCGCGGCAGTGCGGATGACGTCCGGGATCTCGACCGGCTTCCGCGTCTCCGCGTCCACGTAGACGTGCACGAAGGTGCCGGTCGCCGCGAACTCGAGGCCGCCGTCGGCCTCACGGAAGATGGCGAGATCGTAGGTGATGCTGGAACGGCCGAGCCGCGAGACGCGCAAGCCGACCTGCAACTGATCCGGGAAGCTGATCGAACCGAGGTACTGGCAGGATGTCTGCGCGACCACGCCGAGCGCGGGCAGCGTGCGGATGTCGGTGCCGGTGGCGTGCATCAACCACGCGTTGACCGCGGTGTCGAAGTACGAGTAGTACGTCACGTTGTTCACGTGCCCGTAGTGGTCGTTGTCGGCCCACCGGGTGGGGACCGGCCAGAGCACCGGATACTGCTGCGTCACCCGGCCGACGATAGCTCAGTAGGAGTCCTGGCCGTATCTACGCGCCGCGTGCGGGGCCCTCCATGGCTACGCGAGCTCCCTCCTCCGGGCCTGACCACACACGGCCTGGCGGTGGTCGCGCGGGGATACGCCGAAGTGGCGCTTGAACGCGGTGCTCAGCGCGAAGGCGCTGCCGTACCCGACCTGGCGGGCGATCGCCTCGATGGTGGCGTCGGATTCCTGGAGCAGGTCCGCCGCCAGCGCCAGCCGCCATTCGGTGAGGAACGCCATCGGCGGCTCGCCGACCAGGTCGGTGAACCGGCGGGCCAGCGCGGCCCGGGATACTCCGACCGCCTCGGCCAGGCCCGCGACCGTCCACCCGTGCGCCGGGTTGTGCTGGAGCAGGCGCAGTGCTTTGCCGACCAGCGGGTCACCGTAGGCGTGATACCAGGCGGGCGCGTCGTTGCGGGCGAACCACGCGCGCAGCGCCGCGATCAGCACCAGATCCAGCAGGCGGTCCAGCACCGCGCTCTGCGCGGGCTGATCCTTGGTCGCCTCGTCGACCAGGATGTCGAGCACTCTGCTGTCGAAGTCGCCCCGTTGCAACACGATCACCGGTGGAAGCGCGCGCAGCAGGCGCTGGCTGGCCGCGCCCGCGGACTCGTAGGTCCCGGTGACCATCATGGTGGCCCCCTCCGGGTCGGTGCCCCACTGTCGAACGCCGAGACTCAATGTCTCGCAGAGGACTTCACCGTCCGGCGTCTTCGTCACCTGGCCCGGATCGATGACGATCTGCGGTTCGGTCGCCGGGTCGTCGGCCACCGTGTACGGATCGGGCCCGCGGAAGATCGCGACATCGCCCGCGCCCAGTTGCCGCGGCGCGCCCTTGCCGGTGACGATCCACGCGCCGCCGCGGATCATCGACAGCACCGTCAGCGGGGACTCGTCCTGAATCCGCAGCGACCACGGCGGGTCCAGCAGAGAACACATCACGAACGCACCGCGGGCGCGAGGACCTTCGAGCAGACTGGCTAGCGCATCCACCCGTCAACTGTAGACGATCACGCATGTCCATGAGCCCCTGAACGATGTTCCGTCTCAGCCCGGGACGATGTACTGGGATCATGACAAACACCACCGCTCACCAGCGCCTCATCCTCGTCACCGGCGGCACCGGCAAGACCGGCAGCCGCGTCGTCACCCGGCTCCGGGCGGCCGGGCATCCGGTGCGGGTCGGCTCCCGAATCGCTGACATTCCCTTCGACTGGGCCGACCGGGACAGCTGGGCCGCGGCGCTGACCGGCGTGCACAGCGCCTACGTCGCCTACCAACCGGACCTCGCGGTCCCCGGCGCTCCCGAGGTGATCCGCGCGTTCGCCGCGGCCGCCGCGCACGCCGGTGTGCGCAAGCTGGTGCTGCTGTCCGGCCGCGGCGAGCCGGAGGCCGTGCAGTGCGAGCAGATCGTGCAGGAATCCGGCCTGAACTGGACCATCGTGCGGTGCAGCTTCTTCGCGCAGAACTTCAGCGAAGGCGCGTTCACCGAGTACATCCTGGCCGGGCAGGTCGCGCTGCCGAACGGCCACGTTCCGGAGCCGTTCGTGCACGCCGACGACATCGCCGACGTCGCCGTCGCAGCGCTGACCTCGGACGGGCACGACGGCGAGATCTACGAACTGACCGGTCCACGGGCGATTACCTTCGCCGAAGCGGTGGCGGAGATCGCCGCGGCCACCGACAGGCCGATCGCCTTCGTGCCGATCTCCCGCACGGATTTCGTCGCCGGGCTGACCGACTACGGGGTGCCCGCCGACACGGTGAGCCTGCTGGACTACCTCTTCGGCACCGTGCTCGACGGCCGCAACACCAAGGCGGCCGACGGGGTGCGCCGGGCGCTCGGGCGGGAACCGAAGGATTTCGCGGAATACGTCATGGCGACGGTGATCACGGGAGTCTGGAATGTCCCGGAGTGATGCGGCGTTGCACTGATCAGTAGGCTCGCCCGCGGACGTGACGCGCAGCGTCGAGCGTCATGCACGGGACGCACGATCAGGTCAATGACGCCCTGGACCGATTCCGCGGGTGGGCTGGCCATACCGGAGCGTCCATCGGTACCGTCGAAGTGGTGTTGAGCCCGACGGTCGATCGTCCGATCCGCGTCGCGCGCGCCGCGGTGTTCACGGTATTCGCGTTGAACGGCTTCCTGCTCGCCATGTGGGTGGTGCACATCCCGGTCGTCACCGACCGCACCGGCGTCGCGAAATCAACGCTGGGGATGTTCATCCTGCTGATGGCCGGTGCGGGCATCGTGGGAATGCGGCTGGCGGGTCCGCTCGCCGACCGATTGGGCAGCAGAACGCTGGTCGGCACGGCCGCGTGCATCGCCTCGGTGGCGGTGCTCGGGCCCGGCCTCGCCACCGGACCCGTCACCCTCGCCATCGCGCTGGCCTGCTTCGGTTTCGGCAACGGCGCGCTGGACGTCTCGATGAATACCCAAGCGGTGCATGTGGAACGGGCCTACCGGCGTCCGATCATGGCCGCGTTCCACGCCTTGTTCTCCGGCGGCGGCCTGCTCGGTTCGCTCGTCGGCGCCGCCACCCTCCGAGCTGGCTGTGATGTGCGACTGACGCTGGCGGCGGCCGCACTGGGCTGCGTCGCGCTGACGCTCGCTTTGGTACCGCACCTGCTTCGCGACACCACATTCGACGCGGAGACAGCGGTTGAGACGACGATTCACGGCGTCTCGGCCGGGCACGACACGCCTCTGCCCGAGCAAGGCGGGGAACTCGGCAAGCACGACACGACCCCACTCGAGCGAGAGACAGCCCTGCTCGATGTCCACCCCGAGCACGACATGACACCGGCCCGGCCCGACGGCGCACCGACCGGGTACGACGCCGCACCGGCGCTCGGCGAGCCCGACCCGAACACCTCGGAACACACCGCGCTCGCCACGGTTACCGACACCCGCGATCGCAGCCGAAAGGTGCTGGCGCTTGCGGCGATCGCTTTCGCATTGCTGCTGGCCGAAGGCGTAGCCGCCGACTGGAGCACGTTGCAGATGCGCGAGCATCTCGGCGCCGACGAGGCGACCGCGGCGCTCGCGTTCGGCGCCTTCTCCACCACGATGACGGTCGGACGTTTCGGCACCGACCGGGTCAGCCACGCGTTCGGCCGGGTGGCGGTGGTTCGCTACGGTGCGCTGATCGCGGCCGTCGGATTGGCCGTGATCATCGTGTCGCCGTGGGTTGCGCTGACGCTGCTCGGCTGGGCGATGGCCGGACTCGGACTCGCCGGCGGTGTTCCGCAAATCTTCACCGCCGCAGGCAATCTCGGTTCGGACACCGCCGCCACCGATATGTCCCGAGTATTCAGCGTCGGTTATCTCGGGCTGCTCGCCGGTCCCACGGTGATCGGCTGGCTCACCGCGGTGGTATCGCTGACCACGGCCATGGTGGTGCCGCTGGTGGCCATGCTGCTCTGCTGCCGATACGCGAGCGTCGTGGCCGCGCCGCGAAAACCTACTTGGGTGGCACCAGGCACAGCGTGATGGGTTCGGGCTTGGGGTAGACGATCGTGTCGTTCTCGGTCGCCTTCGACCCGCACGCGGATACGTCCGCGGTGCCGCGCACCACCCGGCCGATCTTGAAGTCCGCCGCCGCGCCACAGGCGACCTTGGTGCTGGCGCCGAGGAAGCCGCCGTCGATACAGTCGCCCTCCTTGACGTTCAGCCGCAGGCAGAGCGTGTATTCGTCGCCGCCGGTCTGGTAGTAGCTGGCGTAATCCTTGGTCGGGCACTCCGCGTTCGAGTCGTCGAGCCGTTGCGCCACCACGTAGTTGGCTTCCGAATCGGAGCAGTCCTTGATGGCGAACTCGGCCTTGACGGTGGTGCCGGACAACTTCGCGCATTGGCCGATCTCGATCTTCTCGCCATCGGAGCGCAGCACGGTCCGGCCGCCGACGATCAGGAGACCGATCACCACCACCGCGCCGAGCACGGCGAGAATCTTTCCGATTCCGCTACCGCCGCCGCGATTCTGCTGCGGTGGCGGCCCCGGCGGAGGGAAACTGCCGGCCGGGTTGCCGGGCTGCTGCGGCGGCGGGAACCCGCCCTGTGGCGGATACCCGACTTGCGGCTGACCGGGATATCCCGGCTGTGGATATCCCTGCTGCTGGCCCGGAAAGCCTTGGGGCGCCCCGGCCGGCGGCTGCTGCGGAAAGCCGGGCTGGCCGCCGGGCTGACCTGGATACGGATTGTTCGGTGGTGTGGTCATGGATCCCCTCCCCGAGTCTCGCGTGGTTCCGTCCGCACTGGGCGACGGGCGAACCCATGGAATCTAGCCGATGCGCACGGGTGCCGCCGCATGAGATATACCGCGTGGTCCACTTCTATCGCGGTGAACCGCCGCAACGACTTCGGCTCCACAAGGTCAGAGATACAGCCCCGGATTCACCGGATCTCGTGCGACGGCATCGATTCGAACGTCACCGTCACGCCGCACAACCAGCTCGGCGAGCGTCCCGCCGTCCGGGCCCGCGGTGGCGTCGCTGCCCTCCCTGACCAGCCATGCCGCCGCCTCCGCCGCGGACAGCCGCCCGATCTCGATCCGCGCCAGGCACCGCCCCGGCCGGGTCACCGCCGGGTGCAGCCGGGACAGATCCTCGTTGGTGGTGATGGCGACCAGCACGTCACGACCTTGGCCGAGCATGCCGTCGGTCAGGTTGAGCAGGCGGGAAAGCCCCTGGCCCGCAGCCTCTTTCGCTTCACCGCGGATCAGCTCGTCACAGTCTTCCAGGACGAGCATGCGCCAGCGGCGCTCGCCGCCGTCACCGTCGACGCCCGCGGCCACGTCCATCAGGTATCCAGGCTTGCCGAACATCACCTCGGGATCCAGCACGCAGTCGAACTGACACCAGGCACTCCAGGCCCGAGCCAATGCGCGCAGCGCGGTGGTCTTACCGGTGCCGGGAGGGCCGTGCAGCAGCACCAGTCGGCCACGCACGTCGTCGGCGGTGAGCGTCATCAGGTGATCCATCGCGGCGGCGACATCCCCCGAATAGTTGCCGCGTATCGCGGACCACTCGGGCGCGGAGATCGAACGAGCGCGCCGCTGCGGTCCGTGGCTGTGCAGATGCCAGAACCCCATGTCGACGGTCTCCCCCACCTCGGGTGGAGCGGCCGCGTCGCGGATCGCCTCGGCGAGCAGTTCGTCCGCGAGCGCGTCGGTGGCGGCGGTGACTTCGACCAGCGCCGATCCACCCGACCAGCGCACCGACCGCAACGACCACCCGGCGCCGACGACCAGGGTCGCTCCGCTGTCGTCGTCGCGCACGGTGCGCACCACACGACCCTGTGCTGGTCGCAGCGGCGCGTCGGGACGCACCCGCTCCAGATGCGCGGTGCGCGCGCACGGCTGGTCGCCGCGCAGGAACGGACCGAGCGCGAGGGCGTCGATCGCGTCGCGGACCGAGTAAGTGGAATCGATCGTGACGGTCCACGGCAGCCGCTCGGCGGGATCGACCGCGGGCTGCCCGGGACCGATCAACCGAAGAGGCTCATGACGTGCGGACACTTCGAGCATGATCCGGGGTGACAGTCCGCGGTGTCCATCGAATTACGCCGAACGCCCCTGCACCCGAGGACTCGGTGCAGGGGCGTTCGCGTCGAAACCGCCGGCCTACAAGACCTTCAGTTCTTCGGTGACTGCGCTGACAGACTTCTTGGCGTCGCCGAACAGCATGGAGGTGTGGTCGGCGTAGAACAGCGGGTTGTCGATACCGGCGAAACCACTGTTCATGGAGCGCTTGAGCACGATTACCGACTTGGCCTGGTCGACGTTGAGCACGGGCATGCCGTAGATCGGGCTGGCGGCGTCCTCGCGGGCGGACGGGTTGGTGACGTCGTTGGCGCCGATCACCAATGCGACGTCGGTCCGGTTGAATTCGCCGTTGATCTCGTCCATCTCCTTGAGCGCGTCATAGGAGACCTCGGCTTCGGCCAGCAGCACGTTCATGTGGCCGGGCATGCGACCGGCGACCGGATGGATGGCGTACTTGACCTCCACACCCTTCTTCTCCAGCAACTCGGCCATCTCCTTGACCGCGTGCTGAGCCTGCGCGACGGCCATGCCGTAGCCCGGTACCACGATCACCTGGTTGGCGTACGCCATCTGGATCGCGGCATCCGCGGCGGAGGTGGCCTTGGCCTGCTTCTGCTCACCACCGGCGCCGCCGACGGCCGCACCGCCGCCACCGAATCCGCCGGCGACGATGGCCGGGATGGACCGGTTCATCGCCTTGGCCATCAGGTTGGTGAGGATGGTGCCGGACGCGCCGACGATCATGCCCGCCACGATCATCGCGGTGTTGTTCAACGCCAAACCCGCGGCCGCGGCCGACAAGCCGGTCAGCGCGTTGAGCAGCGAAATGACCACCGGCATGTCCGCGCCGCCGATCGGCAGCACGACCATCAGGCCGAGCACACCCGCGAGCACCAGCACCGCGATCATCCACAGCTGCGACACCCCGTCACCGGTGGCGCCGCCGCCGATCACCACCGCCGCGGCGATCGCACCGAGCAAAAGCAGCAGGTTCAACGGTTGCTGGAGCTTGCCGATCCCGATCGGACGCCCGGGCAGGATCTCCTGCAATTTGCCGAACGCGATCAACGAACCCCAGAACGACACCGAACCGATGATCGCCGCGAACAGCGACCCGATCACGATGTGCACCGTCGGCTCTTCCTCGAAGTGCGAGAAGCCCTGGGAATTGATGAATTCCGACCACGCGATCAGCGCGACCGTGCCACCGCCGACACCGTTGAACGCGGCCACCAGCTGCGGCATCGCGGTCATCTTCGTGTACTTCGCGGGCGGAACACCCAGCACGACACCGACCACAAGACCGGCGATGATCAGAATCCAATTGCCGGTGTGGCGGACCGCGATCAGCGTCGCCCCCACCGCGATCGCCATGCCGACCGCCGCGATCAGGTTGCCGCGCACCGCGGTCTTCGGGCCGGTCAAGCCCATCAGACCGTAGATGAACAGCGCGAACGACAGAATGTAGAGGCCGTTGACCAGATAGGTCACATTGTCGAAGGTGTGCATCGTCAGTTACCCGCCTTCTCGACAGCAGCGGGCTTCTTGCCCTTGAACATGCCCAGCATGCGGTCGGTGACCACGAAACCACCGATGACGTTCAGGGTTCCGAACACCACCGCCACGAACAGGATCACCTGGGTCAGGATCGAGGGATCCTGCACGTTACCCAGCGTGACCAGGGCGCCGAGCACGACGATGCCGTGAATGGCGTTGGTGCCCGACATCAGCGGGGTGTGCAAGGTGTTGGGCACCTTGGAGATCACGGCGAAGCCGACGAACCCGGACAGCACCAGGATGGCGATATTCGCCAACAATTCGGTGTACATCAGCTCTCCACCTTCGCCTCGATCGCGTCCTTCGCCTCAGCCGGCTCCGCCACCTCGGCCGACTCCGCCACCTCAGCGGAGTCCACCGCCTCGGTCGCGTCGGCCGATTCGGTCACCTCGGTCGCAGCACGGGTGACGCAGGAATCGGCGAGCACCTGATCGCTGAAGTCCGGCGCGAGCTTGCCGTCCACCAGCATCAATTCCAGCAGCGCCGCGATGTTCTTCGAGTACAACTCGCTGGCGTGCTCGGGCATGGTCGCGGGCAGGTTCAACGGCGAGGCGATGGTCACCTCGTGCTTTACTACGGTCTCGCCCGGCTCGGTCAGCTCACAGTTGCCGCCGGTCTCTCCGGCCAGGTCCACGATCACGCTGCCCGGCTTCATGCCCTGCACCGCCGCGGCGGTCACCAACCGCGGCGCGGGACGGCCGGGCACCAACGCGGTCGTGATCACCACGTCGAAACCCTTGATCGCGTCCTCGAGCGCCTGCTGCTGGGCGGCCTTCTCCTCCTCGGTCAGCTCACGCGCGTACCCGCCCTCCCCGACGGCATCGATGCCCAGATCCAGCCACTGGGCCCCGACCGAACGCACCTGATCGGCCACCTCCGGTCGCACGTCGTATCCGGTGGTGCGTCCGCCGAGACGCTTGGCGGTGGCCAGGGCCTGCAACCCGGCCACGCCCACACCCAGCACCAGCACCGTCGCGGGTTTCACCGTGCCCGCCGCGGTGGTGAGCATCGGGAAGAAGCGGGTCGACTCCGAGGCGGCGAGCAGCACGGCCTTATAACCGGCCACGTTCGCCTGCGACGACAACGCGTCCATCACCTGCGCGCGCGAAATCCGCGGGATCGCCTCCACCGCGAATGCTTGCACCCCCGCCGCTTTCAGCGCACCGATCTGATTCTCGGCGTTGCGCGGCGCCAGGAATCCGATCAACGTCTGCCCCGACGACAGCTTGCCCACCTCGTCGTCACTGGGCGGGGCCACCTTCACGACCACATCCGCCGACCACGGATCCCCGATCGAGGCACCCGCCTCCACATAGGCGCTATCGGGAATCAGCGCACCGAGCCCGGCACCGGACTCGACGACAACCTCCACACCTTGCTTGGTCAGGCTCGGAATGATCTTCGGCACCAATGCGACACGGCGTTCTCCCGCGGCGGATTCGCGGACGACTCCGACACGCGCGCCACGCGGCGATGGATCGCCTACGCTCTGCGTTGTCTCCACTTGTCAGACTTCCTTCTCGTACTGAGCTTCAGGCAACGAGTAGACGACCGGGCGATGTTACTGTCGAGTAGGTTCGCCCAAATCCTCGCAACTGTACCTGGCTCGCGGTGAGCGTAGCTGAGATGCCCGTCACACACGCCGGACGGATCGCGCCGCTACGCTGGATTCCCCGGTCGTCGCGGAGCGGGCGGCCGACTGCCGAACCGCGGTCTACTCGTTTTTCCTCTCGCTGTGTGATCGTGGTCTCCCCAGGTGAACCCGGCAAGACCGTACGGAAAAGTCCCTTACTTACCCCGAGGTTCGACAACTGGTCAGGGCCTCGGCGTGTCGCCGGATAGTGACGTGCGTCATGCTCGATCGGCACACGGGGGTGTTCCGACCGGCTCGTACGCCGTATGGTCCAGCGTGTGAACGACTGCGTCTTCTGCCGCATCGTGGCAGGCGAGGCTCCGGCGGCCAAGGTGTACGAGGACGACACGCTCTGCGCGTTCCTCGACATCCGCCCGGTCGCCCGCGGGCACACGCTGGTGATCCCCAAGCGGCACGCGGCCGAGTTGGAGGACCTCGATGCCGAACTCGGCGCGCAGATCTTCCGGGCCGGACATCGGCTGGCGCTGGCCATCCGCCGCAGCAGCCTCGCCGCGGACGGCGCCAATCTGGTTCTGAACGACGGCATCGCCGCGTTTCAGACAGTCCCGCACGTCCACCTGCACGTGATCCCCCGCCGGCACGGCGACACGCTCCGGTTCGCCAAAGGTTTTCTGCTGCGGCGTCCGCACGACCCGGTCACTACCGCCGCCGCCATCCGGGATGGCATCGCGGCACTGGACAACGAGGGCGAAGGCCCGGAAAAGGAAACCGACGGATGACCGAGACGCTGGACCGCACCGCGCGGATCAGCCTGCTGTCGCAGCAGTGGGACGCGATCGAAGCGCTGGTCGCCCCGCTGGGCGAGGACGGCTGGCGCACCCCATCGGCGCTGCCCGGCTGGACGGTGTTCGACATCGTCGCCCACGTCATCGGCACCGAGTCCTGGCTGCTCGGCGATCGTCCACCCGCACACGACCCGACCAGAGCCAAGACCGATGTGCGCACGCTTCCTTACGTGCGCAATGAGACCGCGGTGCTCAACGAGATCTGGGTGGACCGGCTGCGCGCGCTGTCCGGCGCCCGGCTGCTCGAGCTCTACCGCGACGTCATCGACCGCAGGCGAGCGGCACTCGCGGCGATGGGCGACGCCGCGTGGGCGAAGGAAACCGTGTCGCCGATCGGTCAGATCAGCTACGGCCGGTTCATGCGGGTGCGGTTGTTCGACTGCTGGACGCACGAACTCGACATCGCCGACGCACTCGGCGTGCGGGTCGAGGAGGGTGGGCCGCGCGGCGAGCTGGCGTTCGCCGAGTTCGCGCTCGGCATTCCGCGCGTGGTGGCCAAGAAGGGCGAGGCGCCCGAGGGCGCGCGGATCGCCTTCACGCTGACCGGTCCGCTGGCCAGGACGCTGCGTATCCAGGTGGCGGGCCGGGCGAACTACGTGGACGCGTTCGACCAACCCGCCACGGTCGAGATCGGCATGGGCTCGGGGCTTTTCGTGCGGTTGGGCTGCGGCCGGACGAAGGCCGAGGAGCACCTCGACGAGATCAGCATCGACGGCGACGCCGAACTCGGGCAACGCCTGCTTCGCCACCTGGCCTTCACCCTCTGACCCCCGTGCGCCTCTTTCTGTCCAGCTACCGTTTCGGGGCGCACCACGACCGGCTGGTCACGCTCGCCGGGCCGCCGGCCCGGGTCGCGGTGATCGGCAACGCTTGCGACGCATGGCCCGCCATGCGAGCGTCGGCTATCACCAGCGACTTGGTGCCGTTGCGCAAACTCGGATATGCCCCGGAGGAGATTGATCTGCGCGACTTCGTCGGCCGTACCGCGGAACTCGAACGCCGTCTGGCCGAGTTTCCCCTCGTGTGGGTGCGGGGCGGCAACACCTTCGTTCTGCGCGCCCAATTCGCCCGCAGCGGAGCGGATCTCGCGCTCACCCGGCTACTCGCCGACGACGCCCTTGCCTACGCGGGTTACAGCGCGGGCGCGTGTGTGCTCACGCCGGACCTGCACGGACTGGAGACACTCGACGACCCGGCCGAGGTCGCCCCCGCGTCCGGCATCGAACCACAATGGGACGGACTGAATTTGGTCGATCGCGCGATCATCCCGCACATTGATTCCCCCACCGACCCGGACGGCGCGTGCAACCGCCTCGCCGCACGCTACCGCGCCGAGGCCATCGCACACTGGGCGCTCACCGACGACGACGCGATCGTCATCGATGGCCCACGCACCGAGGAGCTGATCACCTCGTCCGGCCGATGACCAGCCCGGCCAGTGGCACATGGCGGCGGCGAAACGCGAGAAGGTCACACGGTGGTGTGCCACTCGTCAGTGGGACTGGCGCTCGGGCCTGAGGCGTGGTTCCGGCTGGACAGTGCGGCGGAAGACTATCCAGCGCATGGCGCTGTACATGTAGACCGCCTCGCAGCCGCCGGCCAGTAGCCGGGACAGGTGGTATTCCATGCCCAGCGCGGTCAGCCCGCTGCCGACGCCGAGGATGAACGAGAGGTAGTTGATGACGACCACCACGACGTACACGGCGGCCTGCCTGCCGACCGGCGCGTGCGAATGGAAGTTGAAGGTGCGGTTCAGCACGAAGCTGAGGCCGAACGCGCACACATACGCCACGGTCACCGACAGCCAGACCGGCAGACCGAACCAGCCGTGCAGGAGAGTGAGCAGCACCAGGTCGACGCCGAAGGTGAAGCTGTTGATCAGCGCGAAGCCCAGGAAGGTCGGCGGGACGACACGATCCAGCCCGAAAGGCAACCTGGCCACGACGGCCTCGCACCAGCGGGTGAATCGATCAGCGATCGTGTCGGCGGTCTCGGACAGCTCGTGCACGCGGCCAGCTTGCCAGCGGCAGGTGTCCGTCAGATGAGCAGCCGGAGACCGGGCGGTAGCTCAGCGGATCCGCGCCTGGGGTCCGCCCGCCGCATGATCCGGCATGCCCGCACCACGTCGCAATCCGATCGGCACCGTCAGCAGTGCTCCAACCTGGAGCACTGCTCGGGTGTCACCGTTCGGGCACCGGCGGCATCCAGGCTTCCCGCCCGCTACACGCTGAGCACACGGCCGATCGGCGAATATCGGGCATAGGGAGCTAGCGTGAAGATGTGGACCTGGAAGACCTGATCGCCTGTCTCCCCGAAGGCGCGGTGCTCACCGACGCCGATCTGCTCGCGAGCTACCGGCAGGACTGGGCGCGTGATCCGGACGCGGGCACCGCCCTGGCCGTGGTACGCGCCACCAGCACCGAGGACGTGGCCGCGACGCTGCGGTGGGCCAGCGCCCACCGCGTGCCGGTGACCCCGCGGGGCGCTGGGTCCGGTCTGTCCGGCGGCGCGACGGCCGTCGACGGCGGGATCGTGTTGAGCACCGAGCGGATGCGCGCGATCACGGTCGATCCGGTCACGCGGACCGCGGTCGTGCAGCCGGGCTTGCTCAACGCGGAGGTCAAGCGCGCGGTCGCCGAACACGGCCTGTGGTACCCGCCCGATCCGTCGTCGTTCGAGATCTGCTCGATCGGCGGCAACGCCGCGACCAATGCGGGCGGCCTGTGCTGCGTGAAGTACGGCGTGACCACCGACTATGTGCTCGGCATGAAGGTCGTCCTCGCCGACGGCACCGTCGTGCGGCTCGGCGGCCCGCGACTGAAGGACTCGGCGGGGTTGTCACTGACCAAGCTGTTCGTCGGCAGCGAGGGCACGCTCGGGGTGATCACCGAGCTGACCTTGCGGCTGCTGCCCGCGCAGCCGCCACAGAGCACGGTCGTCGCGAGCTTCGGCACGCTTACCGCCGCCATCGAGGCGATCTTGACGATCACCGGCGAACTCCGGCCGTCGATGCTCGAGTTCATGGACTCGGTGTCGATCAACGCCGTGGAGGACGAGTTGCGGATGGGCCTGGACCGCACGGCGGCCGCGCTGCTGGTCGCGCGGTCGGACGCACCCGGCGAATTCGCCCGTCGCGAGGCGGAAATCATGGCCACGGCCTGTGAGAAGGCAGGCGCTACCGAGGTTTTCCACACCGACGACCCTGCCGAGGGCGAAGCTTTCGCTGCCGCGCGGCGTTTCGCGATTCCCGCCGTGGAGAAACTCGGCCCCCTGCTGCTGGAGGATGTCGGCGTCCCGCTGCCCCGGCTCGGCGACCTGGTGACCGGCATCGCCGAGATAGCCGAGCGCAATGCGGTCACGGTGTCGGTGATCGCGCACGCGGGTGACGGCAACACCCATCCGCTGATCGTGCACGACCCGTCCGACGCGGACCACAGCGCCCGAGCGCACCGCGCCTTCGGCGAGATCATGGACCTGGCCATCGCCCTCGGCGGCACCATCACCGGCGAACACGGCGTCGGCCGGTTGAAGAAGGCCTGGCTGCCCGATCAGCTCGGCCCCGACGTGATGGCCCTGACCCGGCGCATCAAGGACGCCCTCGACCCCAACGGCATCCTCAACCCCGGCGCGATCCTGTAACGGCCCCGCCGGAACATTCCCCACCGCCAAGGAGTTCTACCCCATCATGACGACCAGGCTCGAACACAACGTCGCCGACACCCGTTTCGAGATCTACATCGACGACACCCTCGCCGGGTACGCCGACTACGCCGAGAACGCCGACACCAAAGTCCGCGACTTCCACCACACCCTGACCTTCCCCGAATTCCGCGGCCACGGCATCGCCGCCCAGGTCGTCGGCTACGCCCTCGACGACTCCCGCAAAGCGGGCTACTCCGTCATCCCCACTTGCTGGTACGTCGAGAAGTACATCACCGAACACCGCGAATACGCCGACCTGGTCGGTTAGTTCGGTCACGTCACGGCTCGAGGAACAGACGTTCACAGCGCAGGCGGGGTAGCCCGGCGGTGCCGCCGAGAACCACAGCAACTGTGTCTGGGTGCCGCTTGGCCCGCCACTCTCGGACGAAGACATGCGCCGCCGTTTCGCACGCCACTACGTCGAACCGCATGCCGCATATGGACAACCGCAGGTGAAAATCTGGTTCGTCGGGTTTGGGAGACTCCTTCAATGGCGAGTCTTCCGTCGTATGCAGTCAGCAACCACGTCGAGAACTACGGACCCTGAGGGCCGGAACCGGTCAGCCGGGGCCTCGATCCACCGACGCAACAGGCTCCGCTGATCTCGTGGCGACGGCAGGGCAATCTCCCCTCCGATGGGCACTACTGAAACCACATCGCGAGCCGTTGCCCCACCCAAGGTGCGCGCGGATCACCGAGCGGAGTGAAATGGCGGCCCGCGGATGCTTGACGAGAAGGACGGGAGTTTCGGCCCGGTCCGGTTCGACGCCACAATCTGAGCCGACAGCTCGTACTCAACTGGATGCGCAACGCCCACAGCAGCTCGTCGTTCGCATCACAGCCTCTTGCCCAAGGTATGCGGATCGTGAGGTAACCCGATGACAAGCGAGGACAACAACTTCGCCCGCGCGCGATTGGCTGCGGGCGCATTGTTCGTGAAGGGGGACGCCGTGCTGCTGATACACAAGACATACGGCAGCGGCTGGGATATTCCAGGCGGCTACGTGGAGCCAGGTGAAGCGCCCGCAGTGGCCTGCCACCGCGAAGTCCGTGAGGAACTCGGAATTGACCGTGCCCCACAACGACTGCTCGTGCACGACTGGGCGCCGAGCCCGGGCGATGGCGACAAGATTCTCTATGTGTTCGACTGCGGCGAACTCGGCAATGAAGAAGCCATCAATCTTCAGCCATCCGAACTCGACCGCTGGGACTGGGTTCCGGTCGACAAGCTCGATGACTATGCGATCCCACGTCTGGTCCGCCGACTACGACAGGCCCACGCCGCCCACAGCCAGTGCCGCACCACCTACCTCGAACATGGTGAGCCCGCGCCGTGAAACCGAGATAGGGGCATCGGCGACCGCCTCAACTACGGTCGAACACGCACCGGATCGGTTCGGTGGAACGCGATCGGCGGGATGTCCGAGGCCTGATGCGCCCTCGAACATCCCGTATCGACGGAATCAGCGCAGCAGCGCGCGGGACATGACCAGGCGCTGGATCTGGTTGGTGCCCTCGTAGATCTGGGTGATCTTGGCGTCGCGCATCATGCGCTCCACCGGGAAGTCGGTGGTGTAACCGGCCCCGCCGAACAGCTGGACGGCGTTGGTGGTGACTTCCATGGCGACGTCGGAGGCGAAGCACTTGGCGGCGGCGGAGATGAAGCCGAGGTTCTTCTCGCCGCGCTCGGCGCGGGCGGCCGAGCTGTAGACCATGAGGCGGGCGGCCTCGATCTTCATCGCCATGTCGGCGAGCATGAACTGGGTGTTCTGGAAGTCGGCGATCGACTTGCCGAACTGCTTGCGGTCCTTGGTGTAGGCGATGGCCGCGTCCAGTGCGCCCTGGGCGAGGCCGACGGCCTGCGCGCCGATGGTCGGGCGGGTGTGGTCGAGGGTCTGCAGCGCGGTCTTGAAGCCGGTGCCCGGTTCGCCGACGATGCGGTCACCCGGCACCCGGCAGTTCTCGAAGTACAACTCCGCGGTGGGCGAGCCCTTGATGCCGAGCTTGTGCTCCAGCGGGCCGACCACGAAGCCCTCGTCGTCCTTGTGCACCAGGAACGCCGAGATGCCGTTGGCGCCCTTGTCCGCGTCGGTCACTGCCATCACGGTGTACCAGGAGGACTTGCCGCCGTTGGTGATCCAGCACTTGGAGCCGTTGATGATCCAGTCGTCGCCGTCCTGCTTGGCCCGGGTGCGCATGCTGGCCGCGTCGGAACCGGCCTCGCGCTCGGAGAGCGCGTAGGAGGCCATCTCGCCGTTGACGATGTCGGCCAGCACCTTCTTCTTCAGCTCCTCGGAGCCGTTCAGGATCAGGCCCATGGTGCCGAGCTTGTTGACCGCGGGGATCAGCGAGGAGGAACCGCACACCCGGGCGACCTCTTCGATCACGATGCAGGTGGCCACCGAGTCGGCGCCCTGACCGCCGTACGCCTCGGGCACGTGCACGGCGTTGAAGCCGGAAGCGTTGAGCGCGGTCAGTGCCTCTTCGGGGAAGCGGGAGTTGCCGTCGACGTCCTTGGCGTGCGGGGCGATCTCCTTCTCCGCGAGCGCACGGATCGCCTCGCGCAGCTCATCGTGGAAGTCCTCGAGCTTGAACAGGTCGAAATCGGGGTTTCCCGCCATCGGGCTCACTCCTGGTCGTCGGTGATGATCGCTGATATCCGCCAGCACATCGGCACTCAGTGCCACTTTGTCACCGAGTATACCCACATATACGCCAGCTACGTGCTGATAAACCGTGGCACTCAGTGTCAGATTGGTCGCATTCCGGACGGGTTCAGAGCGTACCGAGCTTGCGGAGGAGCAGATCGGCGACCTGTCTGGGCGGTGCGTCCCGGGGAAACACGGCGACGACCAGCTCATCGGCGTTCGCCGTGCGCCTGGCGCCGCGCGGAATCGCGGCCAGCTCTACCCGCAGATCGGTGGCGCCCGCGTCCGACTCGCCGCGCACCATCCGGCGCAGCAGATAGTTGTGCGTCGCCGTCACGGCCGCGGTGAACTGCACCCGCGCCAGATCCGGGACATCGGGCAGCCGTTCACGCAGGTAGTCGGTGAACAACCGCTCGTAGCGGAACACCGTGACGATCTCCCGCTCACGCAGCGCGGGCACCCGGCGCACCACCTGATACCGCCGCGCCGCGATATCCCGCCACTGCGTGAATCGCTCGAACACCTGCACCACCGCCGAGCACACCGCCTCCCACGGGTCCTCGCGCGACGCGGATAGGAACTCGGCCGCCTGGGCCAACTGCGACTCGTGATCCGCGAAGATCACATCCTCTTTCGACCGGAACTGCCGGAAGAACGTCCGCCGCGAGATCCCGGCCGCCTCCGCGATCTCGTCCACAGTCGTCGCCTCATACCCCTTCTCGGCGAACAACCGCAGCGCCTGATCCACAACAGTGAGCCGGAAATAGGCGGTGTCGTCGTTGCCCCGCAGCCGAGCGATATCCCCTGTAGTCACGAACTAACCGTAGTCAGGGGACGCCCCGCGGGTTTCCACCCTATGGAGACGTTTCGTTTATTTCGGAAGATTCGTATACTTCGATTAGGAGGTGGCCACGATGGCGAAGATTCAAGCCGCAAAGCGTGCCGAGCCCGGAGCGATCGATGCCGAGGTCGCGGCCCGCGCCCTGCGCAGGATCAAGGACTACCTGATGCGGCACCCTGCGGAGCAGACGATCCGGGTGTCTCCTGAGCACGCTGGTGATGATGCTCTGATCCTGCCGCGCGAGTCGGTCAGTCTGCTGGCGTTCATCCTGGCGCAGGCCGCCGAAGGACGCGGTATCACCGTGGTGCCCTCGCACGCCGAACTCACCACGCAGCAGGCGGCGGACATGCTGAACGTGTCAAGGCCTTACGTGGTGACTCTGCTGGAGGCAGGCGAGATTCCGTTCCGTCTGGTCGGCCGACATCGCCGGATTCGTTACGACGACTTGAAGCAGTATCAGCTGCGAACCGAGGCAAAGGGCCGAGCCGCAATGGACGAGCTGGCGAAACTCGGCCAGGATCTCGGCATCTGACCATGGCCTTCGTTGTCGTGTACGACGCCAATGTGCTGTACGGCAATACCCTCCGGGACCTGCTGATCCGCCTGGCGCGATCAGGGGCCGTACAAGCAAAGTGGACTGATCGAATCCTCGATGAGGCACTGAGCAACCTGTCCGCGAAGCGACCGGACATCCCATCCGAGAAGTTGGCCCGCCTCCGCACGCTGATGAACGCCGCCATCCCAGACTGCCAAATCTACGGCTACGAACCCTTGATCGAGGGGTTGAAGCTACCGGACCCTGACGACCGGCACGTCCTCGCGGCGGCAATCGCAGCAGGCGCACAGGTCATCGTCACATCGAACTTGGCGGACTTCCCGACCGATGCATTGGCACCGTGGCACATCGAGGCAAAGAGCCCGGACGATTTCCTGCTGGACCAGATCGATCTGGATGACCGAGTGGTGTGGGCGTGCATTCAGCAGATTGCCGACTCCCGCATCAATCCACCGGAATCCATCCAGGATATCCTGGACGCCCTGGAAAACGCCGGGCTGGTGGAGGCGGTCGCGAGCTTGCGTGCGGGCGGTCGCGACCGTTGATCCGAAACCGGGTCAGCCCAGGAGCTTGGTGCGCAAAGCGTCGTCCTTGTCCAGGACCATCTGTTCCAGTCCGGCCTGGAACTGTTCCATGCGGGTGCGCAGGGACGGGTCGTGGGCGGCGAGGATGCGCGCGGCCAGCAGGCCCGCGTTGCGGGCGCCGCCGATGGAGACGGTGGCGACGGGGACGCCTGCGGGCATCTGGACGATGGACAGCAGCGAATCCATGCCGTCGAGGTACTTCAGCGGGACCGGGACGCCGATCACCGGGAGCGGCGTGGCCGAGGCGACCATGCCGGGGAGGTGAGCCGCGCCGCCAGCGCCCGCGATGATCACTTTCAGGCCGCGGCCCACGGCCTCGCGCGCGTAGTCGAGCATGCGCTGCGGGGTGCGGTGCGCCGAGACGACGCCCACCTCGAAGCGAATCCCGAACTCCGCCAACGCTTCCGCCGCGGCCTCCATGGTGGGCCAGTCGGAGTCGCTGCCCATGATCAGGCCGACCGACGGGGTCACGGCCTCTGCTTCACTCATGCGGATCCCATCCATCGGTCCAAACCGCGTGCGACATCCAGTGCGCCGCCCGCTCGGCCTTCTCCCGAACTTCGGCCACGTCGTCGCCGAGAACGTTCACATGCCCGATCTTGCGATCGGGACGCTCGCCCTTGCCGTACAGATGCACCTTCGCCTCGGGCATCCTGGCGAACAGGTGGTGCAACCGCTCGTCCATCGACATGGCCGGGGCCTGCGCCGCGCCGAGAATATTGGCCATCACCGTGACGGGCGCCAGCGGCGCGGTGTCGCCGAGCGGGTAGTCGAGCACGGCGCGCAGATGCTGTTCGAACTGGCCGGTGCGGGCGCCGTCCATCCCCCAGTGCCCGGAATTGTGCGGCCGCATGGCCAGCTCGTTCACCAGCAGTTCGCCGTCGGTGGTCTCGAACAGCTCCACCGCCATCACGCCGACCACACCGAGTTCCTTGGCGAGATTCAGCGCCATGGTCTCCGCCGCGGCAGCCGTGTCCTCCGGCAGACCGGGGGCGGGCGCGATCACCACCGCGCACTGCCCGTTGCGCTGCACGGTCTCCACCACCGGCCAGGTCGCCGCCTGCCCGAACGGCGAACGCGCCACCATCGCCGACAGCTCCCGCTTCAGGTCGACCTTCGCCTCGGCGAGCAGCTGGACGCCGTGTGCGAGCTGATCGCTGACGACCGCCTCGGCCGCCTCGGCGGATTCGGGCATCCACACACCGCGACCGTCGTAACCGCCGCGCACCGCCTTCAGCACGATCCGCCAGTCGTGCTTCTGACCGAAGCGCACCGCGTCGGCGACCGAGGTGACCGGCGTGAAGGCGGGCACGGGCAGCCCGAGCTCGCTCAGCTTGGTGCGCATGGCCAGCTTGTCCTGCGCGTAGACCAGCGCTCGCGGCGGAGGCTGCACGCTGACCCCGTCGGCGACCAGCGCCGCCAAGTGCTCGGTCGGCACGTGCTCGTGGTCGAAGGTCAGCGCGTGCGAGCCGACCGCGGCCTTGCGCAGCGCGGTCAGATCGGTGTGGCTGCCGAGCACCACATCCGGGCTCACCTGCGCGGCCGGGTCATCGGGGTGCTCGGCGAGCACGCGCAGCCGCTGGCCCAGCGCGATGGCCGCCTGGTGGGTCATGCGCGCGAGCTGGCCACCACCGATCATGGTGACGGTGGGCATGGCCGATGGATCGAAGGAACGAGCGCTCACGTCGGACCATATTGTCATGTCCGGCGCAAATGATCGGGACCGGTACACTCCGGTCTTGTGTCATTCGTCGACGACGTGGTCAGCGTCCTTCCCAAGCCGCTGCAAGATATCGCATACCGGCATCGGGAACTGATCAAGTTCGCGATCGTAGGCGCGACCACGTTCGTCATCGACAGCGGCATCTTCTACGCGCTGAAGTGGACGGTGCTGGCGGAGAAGCCGGTGACCGCCAAGATCATCTCCGGCGTCATCGCCGTGATCGCCTCCTACATCCTCAACCGGGAGTGGTCGTTCAAGAACCGGGGCGGACGCGAGCGCCATCACGAAGCGCTGCTGTTCTTCGGCGTCAGCGGCGTCGGCGTCGTCCTGGCCTTCACGCCATTGTGGATTTCCAGCTACATCTTCGACCTGCGGCAACCCAACGTGAGCTTCACGGTGGAGAACATCGCCGACTTCATCAGCGCGTTCATCATCGGCAACCTGCTGCAGATGGCCTTCCGGTTCTGGGCGATGCGCCGCTGGGTCTTCCCGGACGAAATGAGCGAGCTGGAGGCGGAATTCGTGGATCTGGTGGAAGAGGAACTCGGCCGCAGCTGAGTCATCTCGGCTCGGGCACCACCGCTGGTGGACGAAACTTCGAGGACCCGAGGAACACCGCGAACAGCGCGGGCCTGCGCCGCTGCAATTCCAGCCGACCGCCGTCGGCCTCGACCAGGGCCCGCGCCAGCGCCAGCCCCACACCCGTCGAACCGCCCGCGGAGAATCCCCGGTCGAAGATGTGCGGCGCCAGCTCGTCGCGCACGCCGTGGCCCTCGTCGGCGACCTCGACACACACCAGCGGCTCGCGGTCGGCTCCCGGCCACACCGACCGCACCGACACCGTGCAGGTCCCGCCGCCGTGCATGAGCGCGTTGTCCACGAGCACCGCCACCGCCTCGCGCAACCGCGAACCCGTGATCGGCGCGCGCAGCGATTCGTCGCCGGTCAGCGTGAGGGTGCGGCCCGCCTCGGTGAACGGGTGGGTCCATTCGGCCACCACGCCGCGCAATTCGGCCATCACCGGCACCGGGTCGCGGTCGGCCGCGTCCTCGTCGCGGGACGCGCGCACCAAGTCGTCGATCGCTTCGGTGAGCCGGTCCACCTGGGCCATCGCCTCCTCGGCCTCGTGCACCACCTCAGGATCAGCGTGCGCGGACAGCTCGTCGAGGCGCAGCCGCACGGCGGTCAGCCTGCTGCGCAACTGATGCGAGACGTCGGCGACCAGCGCGTGTTCGCGCTGCAGTCGCCCGGCGATCTCCACGGTCGCGGAGTCGAGCACGTCGGAGACGCGATCCAGTTCGGCGATACCGTGCCTGCGTGAATCGGGCCGGAAATCGCCCATCGCCAGCCGCGCGGCGCGCGCCGCGACGTCGCGCAGCGGATCGGCGACCCGGCGAGCGGTGACCACCGCCACCGAGACTGCCGCGCCCAGCGAGGCGAGCACCGCGAGCGCGACCACCGCGACCGCTTGGCGCTGCATGGCGTGCATCGGCGCCGAGGGCACCTCCAGACGCAGTGACCCGGACGTGCCCATCGACAGCGACTCGACCAGCGGGTCGGGCACCTCGGCCACCCCGAGGTCGCGGCGGGAGGCGTTGTCCGCGGGCGCAGGATAGACGATGGTCAGTCTGCTGTTCTCGGGCACCAGCGGCGCCACCGACCTGGTGTCCAGCTCGCCGAGCACCATCCCATCGCCGTGCTCCTGCGCGATGATCTCCGCGGCGATCCGGTCCAGCCGGTTTTGCAGGTCGTTGCGGGTGATGTCCTCCACCCACAGCCACGCCGTGTAGATCAGCGGCACGCCGAGCACCACCGTCGTGAGCGTCAGTACGGTGAGCATCGAACGCAGGATGCGGCGGCGCATGTCAGTCGGTGTTCAGCCGGAACCCGACACCGCGGACGGTGACGATGCGCCGTTCGGCCATCGGCCCCTCGTCGCCGATCTTGCGGCGCAGCCAAGACATGTGCATGTCCAGGGTCTTGGAACCGCGCAGCTCGGCGTCGCCCCACACCTCGCGCAGGATGGTCTCCCGCGCCACCACCTGGCCCGCCCGATCGATCAGCACCTTGAGCAACTCGTATTCCTTGTTGGCCAAACCGATTTCGACGCCGTTGACCAGCACCCGCCGCGCCGCGGGCTCCAGGCGGATACCGCCGACCTCCACCGTGTCGTCACCGATTCCGCTGCGCCGCAACAACGCTCGCACGCGGGCGAGCAGTTCGGCGAGCCGGAACGGCTTACCGACGTAGTCGTCGGCGCCCGCGTCCAATCCGACCACGAAGTCCACCTCGTCGGTGCGCGCGGTGAGCATCAGCACGGCCAGATCCGCGCCGCGGGCACGCACCTGACGGCACACCTCCAGCCCGTCCATGCCGGGCAGGCCGAGGTCGAGAATGAGCAGATCGTGGCCGCCCTCCAGCGCTCGCCGCAGCACGGCGGGACCGAAACTCTCGACGGTCACCGAGTACCCCTCGCGGCCGAGCGCGCGCGACAGCGGAGCGGCGATGGCCTCGTCGTCCTCGGCCAGCAGTACGGCGGTCATACGCCCAGGTTACGGGCTCACCGGTAGCTGCGGCGGTCGTCCCAGCGATCGTCGTGCCCGTTGTGCTGGCGTTCGACCTCGAACACCTGGTGATACAGCAGCGAATGCACCTGCTGGACGGACGGGATGTCGTCGTACTCCAACGGCTCGGAGGAGGACGATTCGATGATCAGCGTTCCGGTGCCGAGCAACCTGTCGAACAGGCCGTGCCGGAACTGGACACTGGAGATCCGGCTCATCGGGATGTCTATGCCGCTGTGGGTGATCACGCCCTGGCGCACCAGCACTCTGCGGTCGGTAACGATGAAATGCGTCGACTTCCAAGTGATTATCGGTGCGACACAACGCCATAGGAGAATTCCCAGGTACACCACGAGCACCGTGATCAGCAACGCGGAGCGCGCGGTCCCCTCGGCTTTGCGCGAGATCAGTCCCGCCGCGAAACCGGCGAGTGCGGTGGCGACGATCAGCGTCACGATCGGCCAGAAGAGCATTTTCCAATGCGGATGACGATGAAGCATCAGCCGTTCGTCGGGCGCCAGGACATCCTCCGGATAACCCATGCCACGAACACTACCGGGTGCGGATGCCGGAAAGGCGCACACCGCAGCGCGTCATGCTGCACAATCGCCCGCCTGCGTGTGACGATTCCTCGGCGGTTGCTCGCCGCCGATCCGGCTCTGTGCCGACGTGCACCGCACAACGCTCGGTTGCCCGGTCGAGCAGCTCGTCGCTACCGCGCTTTCCGCATTGTGACGCTTGCCGTTTCGGCGGTCACTGCCCCACGCGCAGGTGCGTGACGTCTGCCGCCGACACCGCTTCACCGCCGATGAGCAGGCGACCGGAATCGTCGATGTCGTCGGCGACGCCGGTCAGCGTCCGGCCGCCGGGCAGTTCGGCACGAACCTGGGTGCCGATCGTCGCGCACCGCTCGCGATAGGCGGCGGCCAGCTCGCCGATCCTCCAGTCGTCGTCACGCCAGGCGGAGAAACGACGGGCGAACTCGGTCAGCAGCGAACGGACGAGCACGGTGCGATCGGTCTGTTCCGCCCCGGCCAGGACGAGCGACGTGGCGTGCGGCACCGGTAGTTCGGCTTCAGTGAGACTCACGTTGACCCCGACGCCGACCACCACCGCCGGCACACCAGCGCCCACCGCGACCTCGGCGAGGATGCCCGCGACCTTGCGGCCATCGATCAGCACGTCGTTGGGCCATTTGAGCTCGGCGGGCACGCCCGCGGTCGCCCGCAGCGCGTCGACCACGGCCACGCCGGTCAGCAGGGACAGCCAGCCGAGCGTGGCCGGGTCGATTCCGCGCAACCGCACCAGCACCGACATCGAGATCTGCGCCCGCGGCGGGCTGACCCAGGTCCGCGCGTGCCGGCCGCGCCCCTGCTCCTGTGCCTCCGCCAAGAGAACCGCGTGGTCGGCGCCCGGCTCGGCCGCGCGCGCGATCAGGTCCGTGTTCGTGGACCCGGTCGACTCCACCACGTGGATCTGCGAGAAGAACGACAGCTCGGGCGACTCGATGACGCTGCGCCGTAACTGCTCTGCATCCAACGGTGGCCTCTGCATACCGGCAGGCTACCCGCCGGGCGAGGCGCTACCCGGCCAGGTCGAACTCGCCGATGAACGGGTCGCCCGCCGCCGCGCCGACCCCATCGCCTTCCGCGGACCGCTCCTCCGTGGTGGTCTCGGCCCAGCACTCGGGCTCGCCGTACTTCGGCTCGGTCTCGGCAGGCTGCGTGGTCCACGCCGCGGCGGCGGCGTATTCGGCGAAGGTCTTGCTCCATTGCCACATGACGGGCTCCTCCCCTGAGCTCGAAAATCCGTCGCTGCCAGGCTATCCGGACACGACCGGCGGGCGATACTCATTTTCCGCCCTCCGACCCGGCGACCGACCAGGAAGTTCGTCTCCTGATATATGATCTAGCTGCGGTTTTCTACTCGCCGGTAGGCGGACTCGGTTACGGAGAAGCACTGCCACTGGTTACACTCCGGAGCCATGACGAGTGTCCAGCAGCAGCCCGCCTCAGGACCGGCGGACTCCCCCGATATCCACACCACCGCCGGGAAGCTGGCTGACCTGCGGAATCGGCTGGAAGAGGCCAAGCACCCGATGGGTGAGGCCGCGGTCGACAAGGTGCACGCGAAGGGCAAGATGACCGCCCGCGAGCGCATCCTCGCCCTGCTGGACGAGGGTTCCTTCGTCGAACTCGACGCGCTGGCGCGCCACCGCAGCGTCAACTTCGGCCTGGAGAACAACCGCCCGCTCGGCGACGGCGTGGTAACCGGCTACGGCACCATCGACGGCCGCGACGTGTGCATCTTCAGCCAGGACGTCACGGTGTTCGGCGGCAGTCTCGGCGAGGTCTACGGCGAGAAGATCGTCAAGGTGATGGACCTGGCCCTGAAGACCGGCCGCCCGCTGATCGGCATCAACGAGGGCGCGGGCGCGCGTATCCAGGAGGGCGTGGTCTCCCTCGGCCTCTACGGCGAGATCTTCCACCGCAACATCCAGGCCTCCGGCGTGATCCCGCAGATCTCGTTGATCATGGGCCCGGCCGCGGGCGGTCACGTGTACTCCCCGGCGCTGACCGACTTCGTGGTGATGGTCGACGGCACCAGCCAGATGTTCGTCACCGGCCCGGACGTCATCAAGACGGTCACCGGCGAGGACGTCACCATGGAGGACCTGGGCGGCGCGCACACGCACATGGTGAAGTCCGGCGTGGCGCACTACGTCGCCTCGGGCGAGCAGGACGCGCTGGACTACGTCAAGGACCTGCTGTCCTACCTGCCGAGCAACAACCGCGCCGAAGCGCCGCGGTTCCCGGCCACCGACCCGATCACCGGCGCCATCGAGGACTCGCTCACCGAGGAGGACCTCGAACTCGACACGATCATCCCGGACTCGCCGAACCAGCCCTACGACATGCACGAGGTGATCCGTCGCCTGCTCGACGACGACGAGTTCCTCGAGGTGCAGGCCGAGCGCGCGATGAACGTCATCGTCGGCTTCGGCCGGATCGATGGCCGCAGCGTCGGCATCGTGGCCAACCAGCCCACCCAGTTCGCGGGCTGCCTGGACATCGACGCCTCGGAGAAGGCCGCCCGTTTCGTGCGTACTTGCGACGCGTTCAACATCCCGATCATCACCCTGGTCGACGTTCCCGGCTTCCTGCCCGGCACTGGACAGGAGTACAACGGCATCATCCGGCGCGGCGCGAAGCTCCTCTACGCCTACGGCGAGGCCACTGTGGGCAAAATCACGATCATCACCCGGAAGGCCTACGGCGGCGCCTACGACGTCATGGGGTCCAAGCACATGGGCGCCGACGTGAACCTCGCCTGGCCGACCGCGCAGATCGCCGTCATGGGCGCTTCCGGCGCCGTCGGATTCGTCTACCGCAAGCAGCTGCAGCAAGCCGCCAAGGAGGGCGGCGACGTCGATGCGCTGCGGCTCGAGCTGCAGAACGAGTACGAGGACACGCTCGTGAACCCGTACATCGCCGCCGAGCGCGGATACGTCGACGCGGTCATCCCGCCGTCGCACACGCGGGGCCAGATCGTGTCCGCGCTGCGACTGCTCGAACGCAAGATGGTGACCCTTCCGCCGAAGAAACACGGCAACATTCCGCTGTGATCGAGCGATACCCTCGTTGGGCCGCGCACCACGTACAGAGACGCAATGAGTGAATCCGAGGATGATTGGTTCATCCGTAAACAGTCGGAAAATGGGAACAGCCTGACCAGGTGATCATCCTGATCGAGGCACAGAGAGGATCTGGCACTGTGACGACCGTGGCAGAAGAAGATGTGTTGACCGCCGTCGAACTGGATCTCGCAGTCGACCCGCTCACGGACGAGGTCGGTGCGGCCACCGACCCGGACGCGGCCGCGCTACCCGCCGAAGCCACCGCGGAGCCGTTCTTCCGTGTCGTGAAGGGCTCGCCCACCGACGAGGAACTCGCCGCGCTGCTGTGCGTGCTGTCCGCCGTCGCGAGCGATGCCGCGTCGACGGGCCCGTCCGGCCCTCCGGACGGGTGGGGCCGCCCGACGCTGATGCATCGTGGCACTTCGCCGTTCTCCCCGTACGCCTTCCCGCAGCTGTCCCACCTGCGCGGGTGACCCATCTGATTCTCGCTTCCGCGTCGCCTGCCCGCCGGGAGGTTCTCCGCTCGGCGGGCATCGACCCGATCGTCCGGGTTTCCGCCGTGGACGAAGACGCTGTGGCCGCCGCCCTCCCCGAGCGCACACCACCGCAGGTAGTCGTGGTGGAGCTGGCACGGGCCAAAGCGGATGCCGTAGCCGCCGACATCCCCGAGTTCGCCGCCGACTGCGTTGTGGTGGCTTGCGATTCGATGCTGCTCGTCGACGGCGAGCTCCAAGGCAAACCGCACACCCCCGAGGTCGCTCGCGCCCGCTGGGGCGACATGGCCGGGCGCAGCGCGGATCTTGTGACCGGCCACTGCGTCGTGCGGCTCCAGGGCGGTCAGGTCACCGCAGAAGCGGTCGACTGCAGCAGCACCACCGTGCATTTCGCCAAGCCGGAGCCGGACGAGCTGGACGCCTACATCGCCACCGGTGAACCGCTTCAGGTGGCGGGCGCGTTCACCCTGGACGGACTCGGCGGCTGGTTCGTCGATCGCATCGACGGCGACCCGTCCAGCGTCATCGGCATCGGGCTACCACTGCTGCGCCGACTGCTTGGCGACGTTGGGATCAGCGTTACGCAGTTGTGGGGCCACACGGCCTGAGGGCGCGGGGAACGCCTCCGCGTCGCCGCCAGGAGGCACCGTGGCCGCCTCTTGGGTTTTCTCGCGGGACGCGGCGATCAGTTCCAGTCGGGCCACGCACAACTCCGGCTCGACGAACGGATGCAGCCGGACATCGATCTCGCCGCGCGCGCCGCCCCGCTCCAGCACCTCTTCGATCAGACCCAAGTGCACGCCGCACACCACCTCGGAATGCGTTCGCGCGAGTTCGCGCAGCGGACACGCCGTCAACCGGATCAGCGCCTTGTCCCCGGTCTCCGAGGAAGGATCGCGTTCGGGCGCGAAGCCGAGTTCCGACATCAGCGTCATGGTGACGTCCTTGGCGTCCTCCAGCGATTCGACCCGGTGCTCACCGATATCGACCTTGGACCCCCACGCTCGGCCCGCCGCGACGGCGGCCTCCGCTCTGCGCCGCGGGTCGGGCCCCAACTGGTCGGCGAGCACCTGCGCCAAGTCCTGATAGCCGACCGATCGCTGCACCGCGCTGTAGCCGATACGCGGACGCCCGCGACCGCGCGGCGGCTGCTGGAATTGCCGGACGAGGGATTCCCTGGTGAGCACGTCCAGATGGAACCGGACCGTGGTGACGTGCTGTCCGGTGATCCTGGCCAGCTCCTGAGCGTCGAGAGGCTCGCTGGCGCCACGTAGGATCGCGAGCAGTCGCCGCCGCGGCCAAGAATCGGACATAGCTCACCCCTCCTCCCGGGAGACTTTATCGGATCTAGGTGCAATTTATTCGCCCCTCATCCGATTTGTGATCTGAAACGAGAGTCACTGTCGTCTCATACCTACCATCGCTGTGAGACTTCCCAATCGCCGTCACCGCCGCCCTACCCACGCATGAAGGACCCACATCGTGCCCGTTGCCCCGGATCCTCATCCCTCGTTCGGTTCCTACGCACACTCTCACCGACTAGTAACCACCGAGTGGCTGTCGGCAAACATCGGCGCGAAGGGACTCAAGATCATCGAGGCCAACGAGGACACGCTGCTCTACGACATCGGGCACGTTCCGGGCGCCACCAAACTCGATTGGCGAAGCGATCTGAACGATCCGGTCACGCGCGACTATATCGACGGAAACCGCTTCACCGAACTGATGCGCGCCAAAGGAATCGAACGTGACGACACTGTGGTGATCTACGGGGACCGCGGCAACACGCAAGCGGCGCACACCGCGTGGGTATTCACCCTGTTCGGGCACGAGGACGTGCGGTTGCTCGACGGCGGCCGGGCGGCGTGGATCTCCGAGGAACGCGACACGACCTTCGAGCCCGCCCACCCGGTGTCCAGCGACTACCCGACGGTGCGCCGCGACAACGACACCGCCCGCGCCTTCCGCGAGGACGTGCTCGCACACCTCGGCAAACCGCTGGTCGACGTGCGCGCGCCCGACGAGTACTCCGGCGCGCTGGCCCAGAAGCCGGACACTCCGGAAGACGCGGCGCTGCGCGGCGGCCACATCCCCACCGCGTCGAACATCCCCTGGACCGAGACGCTCGCCTCCGACGGACGGTTCCGTTCCCGCGCGGAACTCGAGGACGTCTACCGCGCGCTACCCAGCCAGCAGGACCTGATCGTCTACAGTCGGGTCGGCGTACGATCCGGCCACACCTGGTTCGTCCTGACCTATCTGCTCGGCTTCGACCGCGTGCGGAACTACGACGGCTCCTGGACCGAGTGGGGCAACTCGGTGCGGATGCCGATCGCCAAGGGGGATGAACCCGGTGAGGTCCCGTCGGGTGGTGGTTCGCGGCGCACCCGCAGCGGGTAGGGCCGTGCACGATCCCTACCACAGTCCGCGTACGTTGTGACCCACGACCTACTGTGGAGTAGGCATAGCCGAGTTCGGCGTCTGTTGGCAGACTGCCTACACTCGCCGAGACGTAAGGTTGTCGATTACGGGAGCGGAGCCTGCGCAGCGACCCCATCCCCCTGAAGCGACCAGAAGAATGCACACAGGAGGCTCAGTGCCCAGCCATGCCAGCGCGCGGATCACGAAGGTACTCGTAGCTAACCGAGGCGAAATCGCCGTGCGCGTGATCCGGGCGGCCAAGGACGCCGGTATCGGCAGCGTCGCGGTGTACGCCGAGCCGGACGCCGACGCACCGTTCGTCAAGCTCGCCGACGAGGCCTTCGCCCTGGGCGGCCAGACCTCGGCCGAGTCGTACCTCGTGTTCGAGAAGATTCTCGACGCCGCGGCCAAGTCCGGCGCCGACGCCATCCACCCGGGCTACGGCTTCCTCTCCGAAAACGCCGACTTCGCCCAGGCGGTCATCGACGCAGGGCTGATCTGGATCGGCCCGTCCCCGCAGTCGATCCGGGACCTGGGCGACAAGGTCACCGCGCGGCACATCGCCGAGCGCGCGAACGCGCCGATGGCCGCGGGCACCAAGGACCCGGTCAAGGATGCGAACGAGGTTGTCGAGTTCGCCGAGAAGTACGGCGTTCCGGTGGCCATCAAGGCGGCATTCGGCGGCGGTGGCCGGGGTATGAAGGTCGCGCACTCCATCGAGGAGATTCCCGAGTTGTTCGATTCCGCCGTTCGCGAGGCAACCGCCGCGTTCGGCCGTGGCGAATGCTTCGTCGAGCAGTACCTGGACAAGGCCCGCCACGTCGAGGCGCAGGTACTCGCCGACAAGCACGGCAACGTCGTGGTCGCAGGCACCCGCGACTGCTCGCTGCAGCGGCGCTTCCAGAAGCTCGTCGAGGAGGCCCCGGCGCCGTTCCTGTCCGACGAGGTGCGCGCGAAGATCCACGCCTCCGCCAAGGCCATCTGCAAGGAAGCCCACTACTACGGCGCCGGCACCGTGGAATACCTGGTGCAGGGCGAGACGGTCTCCTTCCTCGAGGTGAACACCCGCCTGCAGGTCGAGCACCCGGTCACCGAGGAGACCTCGGGCATCGACCTCGTGCGCCAGCAGTTCCGGATCGCCAACGGCGAGAAGCTGGAGATCACCGAAGACCCGGCCCCCCGCGGCCACTCCTTCGAGTTCCGCATCAACGGTGAGGACGCCGGCCGCGGCTTCCTGCCCGCCCCTGGCCCGGTCATCGTCTACCGGGAGCCTGCCGGCCCCGGTGTGCGCGTGGACTCCGGTGTGGTGCAGGGCAGCGTGATCGGCGGACAGTTCGACTCGATGCTGGCCAAGCTGATCGTCACCGGCGAGAACCGCACTCAGGCACTGGAGCGTGCGCGGCGCGCTCTGGCCGAATTCGAGGTCGACGGCCTGGCCACCGTTATCCCGTTCCACCGGGCGATCGTCGAGGACTCGGCATTCGTCGGCGACGGCGAGAAGTTCGACGTCTACACCAAGTGGATCGAGAACGAGTGGGTCAACACCATCGAGCCGTTCACAGGCGCGGGCGCCCCGGCCGACGAGGACGAGGAGCTGCCGCGGCGCAAGGTCGTCGTCGAGGTCGGCGGGCGCCGCGTCGAGGTGTCGCTGCCGGGTAACTTCACCGTCGGCGCCGGAGCAGGCGGGGCCGCGGGCAACGGCGCGGGTGTCATCCGCAAGAAGCCCAAGCCGCGCAAGCGTGGCGGAGCTGGCGGCGGTGCGGCCTCGGGTGACGCGGTCACCGCTCCGATGCAGGGCACCGTCGTCAAGGTCGCTGTCGAGGAGGGCCAGTCGGTCGAGGCGGGCGATCTGATCGTGGTGCTCGAGGCCATGAAGATGGAAAACCCGGTCAACGCCCACAAGGCGGGTGTGGTCACCGGCCTGTCCGTGGAGGCGGGCGCGGCGATCACCCAGGGCACGGTTCTCGCGGAGATCAAGTAGACACCTGGCGGAGACCGTCTCGCCAGCGGGCGCAGGACAACGGCGTCCGCGCCCGCTCCGCTCGTTTTCGGCGGTCCCGCCGTGGTCGCGCAAGCGGCCTCGTCCATCTCGCCTCCCTGTCGCTGTCCCGCGGTGGCCACACGCCGCCCTTCTTCGACCTGAGGTTCGCGCCGCGGTGTCGTATCGTGATGCGGTGACCAGCTCGTCAAGCGTCTCCCCCGTCGCGGAGCTGATCCGCGCGCGCCGTGCGGCGTCCAGCCGTGCCGACGGGCATCGGCTCGTGCTCGTCGTCGAGGGCGGCGGCAGCCGAGGCGTGTACTCCAGCGGCATGGTGTCCGCGCTGGAGGAACTCGGGCTCACGGCGGTGTTCGACGCGGTGTACGGGACGTCGGCGGGCGCTATCAACGGCGCCTGGCTGCTGTGCGGGCGCGCGATCCCCGGTATGCGTACCTGGACCGACCCGGTGATCATGCGCCGCGCCATCGACCCGGCCCGGCTCCTGCGCGGGCGACCCGCGTTCGATCTGCGGTACCTCGTATACCAGGTGTACGACGGCATCGAGCCGATGGATTTCGACGCGATCCTGGCGAACTCCACAACGTTCCATCCGATCGCCACGGATATCCGGACCGGTCGAGCGGTCGACCTGCATCCGCACATCACCGACAAGGGCACGCTCATGCGCGCGCTGCGAGCGTCGGCGGGCCTGCCCATCCTGGCCGGTCCACCGGTCAGCTTGGGCGGCTCCGCCTACTTCGACGGCGGTCTCACCGAGACGGTGCCGATCCGCACCGCCGTCAAAGCAGGCGCAACGCATGCCCTCGTCCTGCGTACCCGCCGCGTCGACGAGCGACGTCCGCCCGCCTCACGGCTGCACCAGATCGTGGGCGGCAGCTATCTGCGCGCGGTGGCACCCGGCGCCCACCGTGCTTGGCTCGAACGCCCGCGTCAGCAGGACATCGAGGACAAAGCGCTGGCTGATCTCGGCGATTCCGTCCTGCAGATCCACCCTCCGCCCGGCTCCCCCGACGTCGACAGTGCCGCCCGCGACACGACGCTCCTGTCCGCCGCGCTCCAGATCGGCCGCCATGCCGTCCTCAGCGCCCTCTCCACCACCATCCACGGCGGTGTAGCGGTCGCCGAGTGAGGAACCGGCGCAGACGTCAAGAAACCTTGACGCGAGTGCCGTTGGACAGCACGAAGTCGTGGAGTTCGAGGTGGTCCGGGCTGGCGTCGGGCGGGAGATCGAAGACCAGTTGCGTGGTCGCGGATTGGCCGGGGCGCAGCTCGAAGGAGTAGCCGAGGCCCTGCTGGGTGTTCTGCCACAGGGTGGCGGTGGCGTTGTGATCGAAGGGGGTGCCCTTGGTGTCGACGAGGCGCTGCCCCAGCGGTAGGAACCACTTCACTTCGTCGGAGATATTGCGGATGGCCAGCGTGACGGTCAGGAATGAGCCTGCGGCCGTTTGCAATCCGACGCGGGATACGCCCGCGTCGACCTTCGTCACGACGAATTCGAACTTGCCGTCGCGGACGGCGGTGCCGACCGGCGCCACGGCGGCAGGGTCGGGCAACCGGTGATCCTCGGGCGGGCCGAGGTGCTCCACGGCCACCGCGGAGGGTGGCAAGGTGGGGGCGGACGTGCCGGAGTCGCCCGTCCTGCTCCCCGCCGCGATCAGAGCGACGCACCCTGCCGCGAATGCGAAGGGCGCGAGGAAAACTACGACCAGCACGCCGATCACCTTCGACATCACGCTCCGGCGCCGTCGCGGCCGTCGCCGGATCACCGGGGCAATCGAACGTCGCTGCGGAACCGCAGGATAGGCGGGACGTCCGACCAGCGGGAAGACTTTGCGCGCGGGCACGCCCGGCCGCGAATAGGGCGGTGGGGCAACAGGACCCGGCCTGGGGGCCAGCACACGCGCCTGAAATGCGAGCAGCCGCGCCTGCCAAGCGTTGCCCGGATGTCCGGGCGGGACCGGCGCGGCAGGGTAGGACCCATTCCGATACCACCGTCGAGCAGCGGTGTGTGGTGGCTGTCCGGCAACGGGATACCCGTTCCCCGGTGAGGGCTGTCGAGTACCGGAATAGCCCTGCACAGAAGATCTCGGAACATACTGCACCGGAGCCGGATGGGGCGCGGGCGCGGGTAGGGACCAGTCGAGTTTCGTGGCCACCAAGGTCGGGGGGAGACCCGGCTCCGGCAGGACCTTGGTCGGAGCGGGCCGCGCAGCCTCCCCCGAATCCGCGCCCTGCTGGGGAGCCTCCTGCAAGCCGTCGGCGGCATCGTCAACCGACTGTGCCCCGGCCACGCGTTCCTGCGAACGCCCGTCCCGTGCCGCTTCCCCGGCCGGACTCCCGGATTCGGGCAGGGACTCGATCGGCCTCGGCACGAGGGCCGCCGGTTCATCGGTCGATGCCTTCGTTGCCGGACGGCCTGCACCAGAAGCCGCGGGTGGCGATGCGGCATGCGGGGTGGCAGCGCCGATCGCGACACGTGCGGCGGCGGCGAATTCACCCGCGGTGGAGAATCGTTCGTTCGGATCTTTGGCCAGACCGCGAGCGATGACGGCATCCAGCGCGGCGGGAACGTCGGCGCACACCGACGCGGCCCGTGGTGGCGCCGTCATCAGGTGGGCGTGCATCTGCTGCGCGGGATCGGTGTCGCCGTAGGGGCGGGCGCCGGTGAGGCATTCGTAGAGCACGCAGGCCAGCGAGTAGACGTCCGCGCGGCCGTCCACCGCACCGGTGAATCGTTCCGGAGCCATATACGCCAGCGTGCCGATCGCCATGCCGGTGGTGGTCACGGCGGTCTGGCCGAGGCCGTGCGCGATGCCGAAGTCGATCAGATAGGTGAAGCCGCTGGGATGGACGATGATGTTCGAGGGTTTGACGTCGCGGTGGACCAGTCCCACCCGGTGCGCCGCGTCGAGCGCCACAGCGACGTGACCGACGATGCCGACCGCCACGTCCGGCGTCATCCGCCCCGCGGCCCCGAGTTTGCCCGCCAGGTCGGTGCCCTCGACGAATTGCATGTCGATGTAGAGCCGACCGTCGATTTCGCCGAACCGGTGGATCCGCGGGACGTGCGGGTCGCGCAGCTGTGCGACGGCCTCGGCCTCGCGCTCGAATCGTTTGCGATAACCCCCGGTGGCCGCACGTTCGGCGGGCAAGAGTTTCAACGCCACCCGTCGCGCCGCCGCCGTGTCGTACGCCAGCCACACCTGCCCCATGCCGCCCTTGCCAAGCAGCCGCTCCAGCCGGTAACTCCCGAATCGCACCTCCCCCATAGCGAACCTCCAGTCACCGTCGACGTCTGGTCGACCCGCCCATCGCCGCGGCGCCGACAACGGAAAATCAGCAGCTCACCGCGTGAATACCGAAGGACGTGGCCTCTTCGGAGCGTAACCGCACCCCGCGTCGCACACCACTGTGTGCTGGACGACAGTCCGGCGGAATGGCCGCCTACCGATGCGGTCTCGGCTTGTCCTTGCCGTTGCCCTGTTTCGAATGGTCGGGCTCGTCCTTGCTCCGACGGTCCGCGCCCGAGTCGTTCGGACCGTTATCGACATTCACCGGGCCCGCACCGCCCGAATTCGACCGGAACGGAATCCAATCCGCTTTGCCCGCCGCCAGCGGCGTGCAGGTCGAACTGATGCCGTCGACCACGACACCGTGCACGTCGACCGCGGGATCACAGGGCAGCCCGGCCGCGGGTACGACATGAGTCGGCGCCGAAATAGGTGCCGGTGCGGCCGGAACGAGCGACGGTGGTTGCGAATGCGACGTGCGCTCCTGCTTCGGGGATGAGACCGGCGCGGCTGCCGGGCCGGCGTCGGCAGGCTCGGGCCGGCCGAACCATAGCGCTCCGGCGACCGCCGCGACGAGAACCGCGAAGGCCGCCAGCGCCAGGCGCGGCCCGAGAGACGTCCGCGCATACGGGATGCGCGATTCGGCGGCCCACATCCTCCAGAGTGGCGGCCGCATGATGGTCGATACCGCGGGCGCCAGCTCCGCCGTCGTCGCGTCCTGGCCCGTCACGGCCGCATACGCCGCGGACGCTAGTTCCCCGGCGCTGGACCACCGCCGGTCCGGGTCCTTCGCCATGCCCCGCGCGATCACCGCGTCCAGCGCCGCGGGCACACCCGGATTCAGCGCGGACGCGAGCGGCGGCGTGTCCAGCAGGTGGGCGCGCATCACACGCGGCGCCTCGCTGACGTCGAACGGCCTTCGGCCGGTGAGACACTCATACAGCACGCAGGCCAGCGAGTACTGGTCCGCACGGGGCCCTGCCGTGCCGTCGAACCGCTCCGGCGCCATGTAGGCCAGCGTGCCCACCACATTCCCGGCGGCGGTGATCGCGGGCTGATCACCGCGGCGTGCGGTACCGAAATCGATCAGGTACACCATGCCGTCCGGCTGCACCATGATGTTGGACGGCTTGACGTCACGGTGCACCAGACCGCCGCGATGCGCGGCCTCGAGCGCGGCCGCCGTCTGCGTGACGATCTCCACCGTCTGCTCCGGCTCCAGCCTTCCGTGACGGCGCAACAGCGCCGCGACGTCGAGGCCATCGATGAACTCCATCTCGATATAGAGACGGCCGTCGAGCTCGCCGAAGGAATGGATCGGCACAAGATGCGGCCCACGCACCTGGGCGGCGAGCCGGGCTTCTCTCGTGAATCGCTGCTGGAAGGCGGTATCGTCCGCGTGCACGGCGGCCAGGACCTTCAATGCGACGGCACGGTCGGCAGTGGTGTTGTACGCGAGCCACACTTCGCCCGTGCCGCCGCTACCTAGCAACCGGTCGAGGCGGTAGTGGCCGAACCACAGCTCGCCCATATCTCTAGAACCTCCCGCTACTAGCCTTCTCCTCGTGAAGGAGCTACCCAGAAACCGCGTCGGTACCACGGAACGCGCGCGAACGGCACCGTGGAAGGCCGATCATGTCGCAGCGGAGCGTCTCCGCGCCCCGGAATCCGGCAGACTGGTCACGGATGCCTTGGTCGGCGCCGACTGGCGCGGCGAAGCGGGCGAGGGCTGATGGAACCGATCGAGATCAACGCGGGCGCTTGGTATTTGCGTGCGCTACGCGCGGACGACCGCATCGATGACCGCCCGGCGCTGGCGGCGGGCGGGATCACCGATCTCGACTACGTGGCCCGGCGCGGCACAGGCTGGACCGAGGAGACCCACTTCTCCTGGGCGGTGTGTGAACCGACCACCGCCGAGCTGGTGGCCGAGATCGGGGTGACGCCCGTGGGCGATGGCACCGCGACCATCACCGGGTGGGCGCGCCCGGGCTACCAGCAGGCCCTGGACGCCGGGCTGACGTCCGTCCGTCGCTTCGTCGAGGGCGGTTTGGGCCTGCGGCCGGTCGCCTCCTGATGACGCCGGGCGGGGATCAACGCATGACGCCGGTGTGCCCGGTGGAATAGCGTCCTGGTTGGGGCCAGATGGTGAGCCCGTGCGGTCCTTTGCCCACCGGGATGCGCGCCAAGAGATTCCAATTGACGATGTCGATGGCGTATACCTCGCCGTGGTGGCGGCCGGACGCCCAGAAGACGCGCCCGTCCGCGGAGAGATTGCCCATGTCAGGGCTGCCGCCTCCCGGCACGAACCACTTGTGCACCAGGGCATTCGCCGCGAAGTCCCACACCGAGATGCTGCCTTCGTGCCGGTTGGTGATGAGCATCTGGCGGGAGTCACGGGTGACGTAGAGCCCGTGCGTGCCCTTGCCGGTCGGCACGAAACCGGTGTTCTCGAACGTGTGCGCGTCGAAGGTGTAGATGCCGTCGGCGGTCATGTCGGCGACGAAGAAGGTGTGCCCGTCCGGCGACAGCTTCACATCCTGCGGCTTGCCGGAGCGGCCGCCGGGCAGATCGACCACCTTGACGACCTTGCGCTCGGCGACGTCGAAAGCCACCATCCTGCCGATGAATTCGCAGGACGCCAGGCCGAACCGTCCGTCGGCGGTGAAGTCCATGTGATCGACGCCGGCGCAGTCGGGCACCGGAAGGGCGTGGATCTTCTCCCAGTTCTGCGGGTCGTAGAAGTCCAGCGACTTGTCCGCCTCCGCGACCACCAGGGCGTACCGGCCGTCGGGCGTGTAATACATGTTGTACGGGTCACGGACGGGAAAAGGCTCCCCCGGCTTGCCCGTGCGCGGATCGATCGGCAACAGGCTGCCCGCACCCAGCGGCAGGTCGTTGGTGACGTAGAGCGTTTGCATGTCGTAGGACGGGACGACGTGCTGCGGCTCCTGGCCACCCGCGGCGAAGGTATCGATCACCTGGAAGGTGTCCGGATCGATCACCGAGACCGTGCTCGACTGGCTGTTGGGCACGTAGACCAGCGGGCGATGGTCGGCCACGCTGGGACTCAGTTCGCGGTTGGCCGCGTACACGTCGGTGGGCGAGAGCGGCGGCGGCATCCCGGGCAGCAGATCGGTCATGTGCGGCGGGAGCCCGCTGCTGGTCGGTGCGGCCACAGTGGTCGTGGCCGCCTGTCCCGCCTCGGCGCCCACCGTGCCCGCGTCGCTGGCGGCGCAGCCTGTCACGGCGGACAGCACGGTGAGGGACGCCACGAGGTGGGATGCGCAGTACCGGTATATGCGCTGTCGGTTCAAGCGCCGCACCTGCTCGGAGAGTGGTGAAGACGAGTGGACATGCTTGCGAAGCCTAGGAGGTGGATCCGGGATTCCGGCGCACCCCGCGCCGAGGACACCGGAATGCCCGGATCATCCTCTTCGCGTGCTATTCGAGGCTGGTCAGCACACGATCCAGGGCGTCGACCGCCTCATCCAGCTCGGCGATCGTGACGGTCAGCGGAGGACGGAAGCGGATGCCCCGCTCGCCGGTGCCGAGAATCAGCACGCGCTCGCGTTCGTGCAGCGCCGAGAGCACCTCATCGCGCAGCCGGGCCGAAGACAGTGTGATCGCGCACATCAGCCCGCGCCCGCGCGCCTCACTGGCGTCGGCGTGCCGTGCGGCCACCCCCGCCAGCCGGTCGAGCAGGTGCGCACCCAGCCGCCGGGACCGTTCGATGAGCTCGTCGCGCTCGATCACCTCCAGGATGCGCCGGGTGCGCACCATGTCCACGAGGTTGCCACCCCAGGTGGAGTTGAGCCGGGAGCTGACCGCGAACACATTGTCGGGCACCTCGTCCACGCGCCCGCCCGCCATCACGCCGCACACTTGGGTCCGCTTACCGAAGGCGACGACGTCCGGCGCCAGCCCGAGTTGCTGGTAGGCCCAGGTGGTTCCGGTCATGCCGACGCCGGTCTGCACCTCGTCGAGGACGAACAGCGCGTCGTTGTCGTGGCACAGCCGCTGCACGGCTTGCAGGAACTGCGGGCGCAGATGCCGGTCGCCGCCTTCGCCCTGGATCGGCTCGGCGATGAAACACGCGATGTCGTCGGGGTTTTCCGTGAACGCCCGGCGTGCTTGGGCCAGCGCGCACGCCTCCGCCTCCTCGATGTCGAAGGCGTCGGTCAGGTAGGGCGCCTTGATGCGGGGCCAGTCGAACTTCGGGAACCGCGCCGTCTTCACCGGATCCGTGTTGGTGAGCGACATGGTGTAGCCGGTGCGGCCGTGGAACGCGCCGGTCAGGTGCAGCACCTTGGTGCCGAGTTCCGATGCGCGGCCGTGGGATTGGTTGTGCCTGCTCTTCCAGTCGAACGCGATCTTGAGGGCGTTCTCCACCGCGAGACCGCCCCCGTCGATGAAGAACAGGTGCGGCAGCCGCGGATCGCCGAGCACCCGTACGAAGGTCTCGACGAAGCGGGCCATCGCCACGGTGTAGATGTCGGAGTTGCTCGGCTTGTTCAATGCCGCGGTGAGGAGTTCGGCACGGAACTGTTCGTCCGCTGCGAGGGCGGGATGGTTCATGCCCAGCGCGTTGGAGGCGAAGAAACCGAACATGTCGAGGTAGGCGGTGCCGTCACGTTCGTCGACGAGACGGCAGCCGCGGGACTGCTCGAGGTCGAGGACAAGGTCGAAGCCGTCGGCGAGGATGCTTGCCGACAAGATCTCGCGGACCCGGGCGGCGGGGGTGACCGCCGGGCGGGTGCGTTCCAGTTCGATGGTCACGCCCTGAGGGTACGAAAAAATTTGCGCAACCTCTACACCAAAACGGATTAATTCCTAGCTATCGCTACCTGTCATAGAATGTCTGAAGGATGATGGTGCTCCGGGTGCGCACGTTGGCGGTCGCTCTGATCTCCTGGAGCAACTGCTCGAGGTGCCGCGGGGAGGCCACGCGGACCAGCAGGATGTAGCTCTCGTCGCCGGCCACCGAGTGACAGGCCTCGATGCCGGGGATGTGCTGGAGCACCGCGGGCGCGTCATCGGGTTGCGACGGGTCGAGAGGAGTGATCGCGACGAATGCCGACAGCAGCTGGCCGAGCGCTTCGGGATCGACATGCGCGGTATACCCGCGGATCACGCCACGCGCCTCTAATCGACGGACCCGCGATTGCACTGCGGACACCGACAGACTCGCCTTTTCGGCCAGATTCGACAGGGTGGCCCGTCCATCGGCCATCAGTTCACGAATCAGCAGGCGATCGATGTCATCGAGTACGGGTCTTGCCGGTGTATCCGCCATCAGCGAAGGCTAACCCAGGCGGCGCACCTCGTGTCCGGAACCTGACCTCCATCCTCCCGCTATGTGGGACGACACCCCCGCTCTGCGGGCCAACGATGCCGCGATGCGGCCGAAAGGTACGGCGGAACAACAGATGACTGAAGTACTCGGCGCCAAGGCCACTACGCAGGAACTCGCCGATCGCGCGACCGCGGTGCTGCGCGAACTCGGCGCGCGACCCCCGGAGCCCGGCACGCTGCCAGCGCGCACTCCGATCACCGGAGGACAGCTACTGAGCCTGCGGCCCAGCTCGCTCGAGGAGGTCGATGCCGCGATCGGCCGGGCCGCCACCGCCTTCCAGGCGTGGCGGAGCGTTCCGGCGCCGGTCCGGGCCGCGGTCGTGCGCCGGCTGGCGCAGCTGCTCACCGCGCACAAGGGCGACCTGGCCGAGCTGGTGACCCTGGAGGCGGGCAAGATCCCCGCCGAGGCCGCGGGCGAAGTGCAGGAGATGATCGACATCTGCGAGTTCGCCATCGGCCTTTCCCGGCAGCTGTACGGACAGACCATGCCCTCCGAACGGCCGGGGCACCGGTTGATGGAGACGTGGCATCCACTCGGTGTGGTCGGGGTGATCTCGGCGTTCAACTTTCCGGTCGCGGTGTGGGCGTGGAACACGGCGATCGCGCTGATCTGCGGGGACACCGTCGTCTGGAAGCCCTCGGAGACGACGCCGCTGACCGCGCTGGCCTGCCATGCGTTGCTGCGGCGCGCGGCGAGCGAGGCCGGGGCGGATCCAGAAGTGCATCAATTGATCCAGGGCGGCAGCGACGTCGGGTCCCGCCTCGTCGAGGACGAACGAGTGGCGCTGGTGAGCGCGACCGGCTCGGTGCGGATGGGGCGGCTCGTCGCGCCGCGGGTTGCCGAGCGGCTCGGGCGCTGCCTGCTGGAGCTGGGCGGCAACAACGGCGCGATCGTCACCCCCTCCGCCGATCTCGAGCTCGCGGCGCGGGCCATCGTGTTCGCGGCGGCGGGCACGGCCGGGCAGCGCTGCACCACGCTGCGGCGGCTGATCGTGCACCGCGACGTGGCCGACCCGCTGGTGGAGCGGCTGGAGCGGGCGTACCGGCAGCTGGCCGTCGGCAATCCGCTCGACGACGGGGTGCTGGTGGGTCCGCTGATCGACGGAAAGGCCTATACCGGAATGCGCGCCGCGCTGGACAAGGCGGTGACCGATGGCGGCGAATTGGTCTGCGGCGGTGAGCGAGTCGAGGGGTACGGCGACGACGCCTACTACGTGCGGCCCGCCATCGTGCGCATTCCCGCCCAGACCGCCGTGGTGCGCGAGGAGACCTTCGCGCCCATCCTGTACGTGCTCACCTACGACGACTTCGACCGCGCGCTAACCCTGCACAACGACGTGCCGCAGGGCCTTTCGTCCGCCATCTTCACCACCGACCAGCGCGAGGCAGAACGCTTCCTGGCCGCCGACGGATCCGACTGCGGAATCGCCAACGTCAACATCGGCACCTCCGGCGCCGAGATCGGCGGCGCCTTCGGCGGCGAGAAGCAGACCGGCGGCGGACGCGAATCGGGCTCGGACTCCTGGAAGGCCTATATGCGCCGGGCCACCAACACGATCAACTACTCCGCCGAACTCCCCCTGGCCCAGGGCATCAAGTTCGGCTGAACACCCCCGCCCACCAGCGGATTCGGTAGTACGCGCATACCTGTGTAGTGTTGTACCTACCGACGCGGGGTGGAGCAGCTCGGTAGCTCGCTGGGCTCATAACCCAGAGGCCGCAGGTTCAAATCCTGTCCCCGCTACTAGAAAACGGTCCGGAACACACAGCTCCGGGCCGTTTTTCTTCGCCCGATCCGAGACGGCCACGGACCGCAGAGCAGTGTCCGCCCCGAGCAGTACAGCGCGTGGAACGGTCCGGGTTCCGGATCGGCGGGCAACGATGCCGGAGCCGTTGGGCCGGACACCAACGGTTTCACGGAATGGTTGCGACGGAACTCGCGCCGGTGCGCCGGATGCGGAACCGCCGCGCACCGTCGGAGACTGCGACAGTCCACGCGGCGATTTCCATACCTACGTATGTCGCTTGTGGCGACGTAAGCACATCCACTGCGATCGGTCGCGTATCTGTCACCCGGCTCACATCCGGATCTTCGCAGGAATAGCGTCATTGCCCACCCGTCGCGGGGCGCCGCCGCAAACCGGGCGTTAAGAGATGGTTACAGCGCGGTCCTGGATTGGTGGCCCCGAAGCTACCGTGTCACGATACTTTCGAGTCACACCCGGACAATTCATCCCGAAGCGTTTACCCAAAGGCAACGCCCGGTTCCCATCGCCGCACCGGCTTGTCTCCTTCGGCGTGTTCGTATGACGATCGCCAATGTCGGCCATCTCCGCACACCAGGGCAAGAATCTGTGAGGAATTTTTCGCGTGAGTGATTTCTGGAGTGTCAGCACGTCTATGGCGTGCCTCAGCATCGGCATTTCATTGTATGGCGTCATCGCCTATCTGGGCGGGATACTGGACGGTGATACGCGGCCGCGCATCGCGTCGTGGGCGGCGTGGTGCACGGCCAATACCGTATTCGCGGTCGTCGCGTATCTCGAGGGAGCCCATCTCGCCGCAGGCATCAACGCCGCGGCGGCAGCGATGAATGCCGCGGTCATCGCCGCCGGCATAACTCGTGGGTCCGGTCTGCGACCGGAAGACAATATCGACTGGGCATGCCTGATTTCATCGATTGCCTGCGTCATGGTGACCGTCGGCGTATCAGAGAAGGCTTACGGTGCATTATTCGCCATTTGCGCGAACCTCATCGCCACCGTGCCGACAGTCCGGCACGCATGGTCCAAACCCCATGAAGAAACGTGGCAAACTTTCGCCGCGAATTCCTTCGCCAACAGCCTCGGCTTGGTCGGCGTACTCATGGTCAGCGGGCTGGAATTCGCCTCGATCGCCGGTCCGCTGATTTCCACGGCGGGCAATATCGGCTTGGTCACCCTCACCATCGGTCGTGGTCTATTCGCCGATGATGCCGCCGAACCGGTGAGAGTTGGTTGACCACTGATGCGATCGCTCATCTCGAATATCGGCGACTGCTTCGCCGATCCCGGCGAACTCACCCTGGGGCAGGCCCGACGCGCCCTCGACATCCACATCATCTGTTCTGCCCGCTGTCTCGTCCTGCAGCGGGCCAAGCGTGTGCTCGGCGTAGACGGCCGAGACGGGCCACCGGCCGGTGCGCCACAAGTCGCTCGGTGACCGCTGGCCGGGCAGTTCGCCCGCGCTGACAACGTCCTGCGTCGGAGGATCCAATGGTTCTCCGGCCCAGGGCTTTTCATGCCGAAAGCGGCCGAGATCTCGATCGGCAACCGCCCGGACCGTACATGAATGGCGACCGACCTGGCCATCACGTCATCGAACGCGACATCAGACGACAATGCGTCCACCATGCCGGCTACCCAGACCGGCGAGACAAGACGGACGCCGTTCCGCTCCGAATACCAACTGTTCGTTCCAGCGACAGTTCCACCAACGCCTGTCGGGCATGACTTGCCACGTACGCGAAGGAGATAGCTGTGCAGCGCAGAGCGATGCTCAAGGGATGTGCCGCGGCGGCCGCAGTGCCGATTGTCGGTACCGGTTGTTCGCGCAAAGGCGACGGGAACCCGGTGGACGCCTTGGTCTTCGACCCGGACAGGTTCACGGTGGAGACGAAGACCGTGGCCACCTTCGAGCGCGACAAGAAGGTGACCTATCGCTTGCACCGGGGCATCGTCTATGTCGCGGAACCGGTGGACGATGCGTATCAGAGTTTGAACATCAGTGTTCCCGTCGAAGTCGACGGAACGCCGGTCGACGCGAGCAAGGCGCCGATTCTCTTCAGCAACTCGGTCGGCGGATACCTGTCGTCGTCGGTGACGAGCGGCAAGCCGAACGGCTTCGACGGTGGCGATCGGACCAGGAACCCGGACCTCGCCTTGGTCGCCGGTTATGTCGTCGTGGAGTCCGGTGCTCGCGGGCGTGAGCTGGTCGCCGACGACGGCACGTACTACGGCGTAGCGCCCGCCGCCATCGTCGACCTGAAGGCCGCCGTGCGGTACCTGCGGCACAACTCCGGTCGCGTGCCGGGGGACACCGACCGGATCGTCACCACCGGAGTCAGCGCGGGCGGCGCGCTCTCCGCCCTGCTCGGCACGTCCGGCGACAGCCGGATGTACGACCGGTACCTCGATGAGCTGGGCGCGGCGGACGCCAGTGACGCCGTCTTCGCGAGCGCCTGCTACTGCCCCATCACCGATCTCGAGCACGCGGATATGGCGTACGAATGGAATTGGGGCGCGAACCCGCTGAGCTCCGGCCAACTCGACCCGACCGTCTCACGGGAATTGAGCAAGGCGTTCGTCGACTACCAGGCATCACTCGGCCTGCAAGGGAAGAACGGATTCGGACCGATCACGGCCGACAACTACGGCCGGTACCTCGTGCGGACCTACCTCGAACCGGCCGCCACCGCGTACCTCACGGATTTGAACGGCGCCGAACGCTCCAGCTACCTGGCCGACAATACGTGGATCACGTGGGCAGGCGATCGAGCGGAGTTCCCGTGGCAGGACTTTCTCGTTCACGTGGGACGGCGAAAGAAGAACGCGCCCGCGTTCGACGCGTTCGACCTGTCATCCGGAGAGAACAACTTGTTCGGTGCGGGAACGACCAAGGCCAGGCATTTCACCCTCTACAGCTTGCGGAGCGCGACCGGCGACGCGGGCGCACAACTCGACCGCGATCTGCCCGAGAAGATCACCCTGATGAATCCGATGCACTTCATCGAACAGAAGAATCCCGCGCGGGCGAAGCACTGGTGGATTCGTGTCGGTACCAAGGACACCGACACCTCGTTGACGATCGCGGGCAATCTCGCCGCCGGACTGCAGAATCTGGGCGATGCCGTCGACGCCGCGATGTACTGGGACGCTGGGCACGGCAGCAATGAGGACGCCGAGGACTTCATCGAGTGGATCGGCAAGGTGACCGGCTACTCCTAGAACGAGACCTGCGGATACCCTCCATTCCCCGAATAGCCGGCCCTGGCATCACTCCGTGAGTGACGCGGAGAGCAGTGCCGCGGTGCCGGTGAGGAGTTCGTCGGTCTGCCCCGACGCGCCGGTCGCCAGTTCCGTGAGCGCGAAGTTTTGTGCTGCGCCCCAGCGCATGGCCACCACCTATACGACCCAGACAGCCCTGGTCAACGGAGCCGCCGGGCTGGTCAGCACTCTCGATGGCGTGCTGATGTCGGTGATGAGCTTCACCGTCGTCGCCGGCCGGATCGCCGAAATCGACATTCTCGCCGACCCGGACCGGCTGGCCCGGCTCGACGTGGCCACCATCACCGCAAGCCAGTAGCCCTCCGCGTCTAGCTCACAGGCGGCTGGATGCCCAGCTCACGCAGACGATCGCAGTAGCGCCCGACATTGGCGAGTTTGATGTCCTCGTAGCCGCGGACGAGATCGGCCAGGCCCGCGGCCTCCACGGCGCGGTCGTAGTTCTCCGCGTCGAGAGAGTCGGCGAGGGTGGTCACCATCTCGAGGTAGTGGTCGCGCAAGGCGCGCTCCACGCGGCGCACGTGGGCGTAGCCGAACGGGTCGAACTTGGTGCCGCGCAGTCGTTTTCCCTTGGCCAGCAGCCGCAGTGCGAAGTGGCCGCGTCGGCCGATGCCGATCTTCTTCTCGCGGCCCATGGCACGCAGGATCGGCGGGTGCAGCCGGTAGGTCAGGTTCGCGCCGTCGGGCAGCTGCGCGGCGACGTCGTCCAGGAAGGCCGGATCGGTGAGCCTGCGCGCCACCTCGTACTCGTCCTTGTACGCGGTGAACTTGTACAGCCCGCGCGCCACCTGCTCGCTGAACTCGGTGCGGTCGCCGACCCGGCTCTGCGCCTGCCAAACCCGTTCCACGGCGTCCACATATGCGCGGGCGAGCCCGGCGCTCTGAAATCCGATCAACTCTTTCGCACGCAACTCGACCAGCCGCCGGGTCTCCCCACCCGCGGTCAGGCCGTCGAAAAGAGTTGCCGGAATGGGAATCTCGGACTTCGGTCGGCGCTGCGGTGTGGTGGCCGCCGCGAACTCGTCCGGCCGCGCCACCGCGACGCGTCCCCAGCGGAACGCGGCGATGTTCGCGGCGACCGCGACGCCGTTGATCTCGATCGCCTCCTCGATCGCCGCCGCGGGCAGCCGCAGGCCGCCGACCTGGTAGGCGGCGCCGATCAGGAGGAAGTTGGCGGCGGCGGTGTCGCCGAACAATGCTTCGGCCGCGGCGAGTGCGTCGAACGAATGCACCGAGCGCGAAACCTGCTCCAAGCGGTTCAGCAGCAGCCGCTCGTCCGGATAGGACACCGACTTGTCGTAGACCATGTCGCCGGTCGGCGTCTTGCTGGTCGACGCCACGGCGACGGTGACCGTCGGCGAACCGTAGGCGAGGTTCTTGTTGTCGGTGGCGGCGAGCAGGTCGAAGGCGACGACGCAGTCGGCGGAGGCGGGCGCCAGCCGGTTCGCCGGTTCCAGCTCGCCGAGCGCGAACCGCAGGTGGGAGACCACCGGGCCCGCCTTCTGACTCAAGCCGATCTGATCCAGGCTCGCGACCTCGTATCCGGCGCGCATCGCCGCGGTGGCCAGCACCTGGTTGACGGTCACGATGCCGGTTCCGCCGATACCCGCGAGGAAGACGTTCTGTGTCGATGCCGGCGCTTCGTAGGGAAGGTCGGGTACTCGCGGCGGCTCGGGGCGGCGAATGCTCATGCGCTTCTTCACCTTCGCCGGGTCGGGCAACTCGACGGTGACGAAAGACGGGCAGTCGCCGTTCAGGCAGCTGTAGTCGGTGTTGCAGGAGGTCTGGTCGATCCTGGTCTTCCGGCCGAATTCGGTGTCCACCGGCTGGACCGAGAGGCAGTTGCTCCGCACCCCGCAGTCACCGCAGCCCTCACACACCGCCTCGTTGATGACCACCCTGGTGCGCCGCACCGGCAGCGTGCCGCGTTTGCGCTGCCGCCGGGCGTCGGCGGCGCAGTGCTGGTCGTAGATGAGCACCGTGACGCCGGGCACCTCGCGCAGCATGCGCTGCGCTTCGTCGAGCCGGTCCCGGTGCCAGAGCAGAGTGCCGGGGGCGAGATCGCGCTTGCGGTAGCGCTGGGGCTCGTCGGCGCAGACGACGATCCGCCGCACCCCCTCGGTGGTGAGCTTGTGGGTGAGCATCGGCACGGTGAGCGCGCCCTCGGCGTGCTGCGCGCCTGTCATCGCGACGACGTCGTTGTGCAGCAGCTTGAAGGTGATGTTCACGCCCGCGGCGACGCACGCCTGCACGGCGAGCTGGCCGGAGTGGAAATAGGTGCCGTCGCCGATGTTCTGGAACAGATGCCCTACGTCGGTGAACGGTGCCTGGCCGATCCATTGCGCGCCTTCGCCGCCCATCTGGGTCAGGCCGGTGACCTTACTGTCGGCGCGACCAGACATGGTCACCATGGTGTGACAGCCGATGCCGCCGCCCGCCAGCGAGCCTTCGGGCACGGCGGTGGAGCGGTTGTGCGGGCAGCCGCTACAGAAGTACGCCGCGCGCTTGGCGGGGAGGACCGCCAATGACAATGGTTGCGGCAGCGGGCGTTTCAATTCGAGGTGGCCGTCGAGCGCACGGCGCAGCGGCGCAGCGATGCGCCCCGAGGTCAGTTCGCCGTCCTGACCGAACAAGGGGCGGCCCGAAGCGTCACGTTTGCCGACGATTTCGGGAGCGCCGGGCGTACCGTACAGGATGTCCCGGATCTGCGTTTCGATGAAGGCGGTCTTGTCCTCGACGACGATCAGCCGGGAGAGCCCGGCGGCGAACTCGCGGACACGTTCGGGCGCGATGGGGTACGGCATGCCGATGCGCAGCAGCCGAATGCCCGCGGCGCGCAGCAGGTCGTCGTCCGCGCCGAGGTCGATCAACGCTTGCCGGACCGCGTCGAAAGTCGGTCCGGCGGCGGCGATTCCAACGGTGGCGCGTGCGGGGTTCACCTCGATCACGTCCAACCCGTTGCACGTGCTGTATGCCCGCACCAGTTCCCAGCGCGGGCCGTAGAGGTCCGCCTCCGCAGGCAAGCTGTCCGCGGGGGCGGCCATCGGACGCTGCCGGTAGCGGAATGGCTTTCCCTCCCAGTGGATCTCGGGCACCACGATCTCGATGTCGCCGACCGAACCGTCGACGGTCCAGGCGCCGTCGGCGACATCGGCGACGATCTTGAGCGCCACGAGGCATCCCGAGGCTCGCGACAGGGCCACGCCGTGCAGGCCCATGGTGATGATTTCGCGGGCGTTGCGCGGGAACAGCACCGGGATGTTCATCGCCGCCAGGGAGCGCTCGCTCACCGCGGGCACGGTGGACGACTTCGACGCCGGGTCGTCGCCGACCAGCAGCAGCACGCCGCCGCGCGCGTTCGCGCCGTACATGTTGGCGTGGCGCAACGCATCGGTCGCCCGGTCCAGTCCTGGCCCTTTGCCGTACCAGACACCGACCACGCCGTCGTGCGTGGCGGTGCCCGCGGGCAGGTCGGCCTGGCTGCCCCACACCGAGGTCGCGGCCAGTTCCTCGTTCAGTCCGGGCACGAACGTGATGTCGTGCTCGGCGAGGACCTCCGGCATGCCGGCCAGCATCTTGTCGACGCCACCGAGCGGACTGCCCTGATAGCCCGATACGAATGTGCCGACTCGCCGGCCGGCCCGCAGATCGCGCACGTGCTGCTCGACCAGCTGCCGAGCGATGGCCTGGACACCGGTGAGGACAACCGCCCCCGCGCCGACGCGATAACGGTCGGCAAGGTCATAGGGAGCTGCGATCAGATCGCGGTCAGCGAGCTCGGTCATACAGATCCACCCGTCCGCAAGGCCCCGGTCGGGGGCGCCTCGCATCGTTGTGCACTTGGTGCCGACATCGTGGCCTTAAAGATCTGAACGCACAACCGTTACGAACCAAACTGAGCATCATGCACAATCTGGAGCGTTGCCAATGGGCATCCCCTATGCACGGTGCGAGGTAAATGTGACGACGCGCACAAGGATCTACCGGCTGGGCGCGGACGTGGCCGCGCCACACCGCGTTGCTCCGCGACAGGGGTCCACACCTGTGTGAAGGTGGAGAGATGGGTATGCGCAGGAGGCGCACGGCGGTCGCCGCGGCCGCCGCGCTGTGGGCGTTGACCGCTTGCGGGCAACAGGCGCCGCACGCGGATTCGGGCGTCACCTCCGCACGGGACCCAACGGCGGCGGGGACCAGGGCCGACGCGGGTTCCCGCAGCTACGCGGGCGGATCGATGGTCGTCATCCCGCACGCGGCGGATCTGGAACCGAGTTCAGGCATGGCCTTCTCGGAGTACGACATCGACGACGGCACGGACAAGCTCGCCATCCACATCCCCGGGCCGGTCGGCTGCCCGAGCATCGGGTTCACCGCGCGCGTCGAGGAATCGGCCGAGCTGGTGAGCGTGCGGCTGATCCGGGGGCTGCATCGCGGCATGCCGCCGTGCCAGGGCGCCAGCCCCGAGCAGAAGCGCGAGTACGGCGTGGTCGTGGTCGACCTGGAACGCCCGCTGGGCAATCGGACGGTGCTCAGCCTGGCGTGAGCCGCGCCTGCCGGTCCGCGTACCGACCGGGCGACCGCTCAATAGTGATCTTGTGCAACTCCGAGCGGGCCGAGTTGTGAATTGTCCCTTTCGTCGTTTCTCATTCGGCGGCGCGCTCGGTTCGACGCTATTTTCGCAGCGGATGGTGCCGCCTCCGCGGCCACCGGCGGTCCCGGAGCAGAAGGAGGGTGCACCAGTTCGCCGCGATCGGCCCACAGTCGCTTGCGGTGATTCCTTCTGCTCTTTCCGTGGTGAACGAGGTGGTTCGCCGCGGCTTTCCGTGTAGTGCCGGTCCGTCCGAAGCACCGGCGCCGCGGCGTGACCGCCGCGCGCCGATGGGTCGGTGGCGGCTGACTTTCGAAGGAAAACCGTGTCCAGAATTCCGTTCCGGATCGCGATCTTGCTGCTGTTGAGCGTCGTCTCGGTGGGCCTGCTCGGCCTCCCCGCGACGGCCCAGCCGCTGTATCCCACTCCCGATCCCGATCCGTTCTACACCGCGCCGCCGGACCTGGCGGCGTTCGCGCCCGGCGACGCAGTGCGGAGCCGCCGGATCGACACCGGCCCCTACCTGGGGACCGAGGGCTGGCAGGTGGCGTTCCGGTCGACCAACTCGCAGGGCAAGCCGGTCATGGGCGTCACGACCGTCCTGGTGCCGGTCGGCGTCCAGAACCCGCCGCTGGTCTCCTATCAGGCGTTGATCAACTCCCTCGGCACCCAGTGCAACCCGTCGCGCTCACTGTTCAACGGCGAACTGCAGGACGCGGTCGGCGCGATGCTGCCCATCGGACGCGGTTGGGCGATCTCGCTGCCGGACTACCTCGGCCCCACCTCCGCCTATGGCGCAGCGCGGCTGGGTGGCATGATGACGCTCGACAGCGTCCGGGCCGTGCAAAAGGTTGCCGAGCTCGGTCTGTCCCAGTCCCCGGTCGCCATCGCGGGCTATTCCGGCGGCGGAATGGCCACCGCCTGGGCGGCCGCGCTGCAGCCCAGCTACGCGCCGGATCTGCGCCTCACCGCGGCCGTGGCCGGCGGCATCCCCGCCGACCTCGAAGAGATGGCGCTCGCGCTCGGCTTCGACCCGCACCCCGGCTTCGGGCTCGCGTTCGCCGCGGCCATGGGACTGGAGCGCGAGTACCCGGACCGGCTGCCGGTCTCCGAACAGCTCAACCCACACGGATTGTGGTTCCGGGAATTCACACACGACGCCTGCCGCCGGTTCCTGCTCTTCCACGGCGCCTTCCGCAGTGCCGAGCAGATGGCGGCGACCAAGAGCCTGATGGACAGCCCGGAGGCACATGCCGTGCTGCGCGAGAACAGCCTTCGCTACTTCCAAGGCGTACCGGCCGTTCCCACCTACCTTTGGCAGGGCCGATTCGACACGCTGACCTTCTACGGGCCCGTCGCCGAGGTCGCCGACCGGTACTGCAAGGCAGGTGCGCCGGTGCAGTTCCACACCTATGACATCTCCGAGCACATGACCGCGGCGGTCGCCGGATTCGCCGACGCGTGGAACTACGTGGAGGCCAGGTTCCGCGGCGAACCCGCGACGACGAACTGCTGACCACGCGCGAGCAGCGGCCCAGGAGATGATCTCCCGGGCCGCCATTCGTTCGGATCAGCTGATGGAGCGAACGTGCCGCTCGTACTCCGCGCGGGTCTTCTCGTCGTCGGGATGCAGCGCGCGGTCGCCGTCGAACAGCCTGCGGACCAGACGCACCGCGCGTTCCGGCGCGGCGGCCAGCGCGATGTCCACCGGACCGAGGTAATTCGGCACGGCCACTTCGGCTTTGCGGGTCGCGCAGGTGCGTACGATCGCGGCGGCGACATCCTCCGGATCGACGGTCGGCATGCCGTGACCGAGCGCCAGCCCCGAAGAGAGACGGGTCCGCACCGCCGACGGCAGGACACAACTGACGCTGACGCCATGTTCGGCGAACTCCAGACGCGTGGCCGCCGAAAGGCCGACGGCCGCGAACTTGCTCGCGTTGTAGACGGCGAGGCCGGGGATCGGGACCTTGCCCGCCAGCGAGGCGACGTTGACGATATGGCCGCGGCCGCGCTGGATCATGCCCGGCGCGGCGGCCCGCATGCCGTGGATGAGGCCCCACACATTGATGTCCATCGTGGCCTGGCCCACCACGTCCGGCTCGTCGAGGAACGCGCCCGCCGGCATGACGCCCGCGTTGTTGACCAGGATGTCGACCTCACCCACCGCGGCGATCATGGTGTCCCACTGGCCGCGCGAGCGCACGTCCAATTCGCAGGCGACCCCGCCGATCGCGTCGGCGGCCGCTTCGGCGGCGGATTTGTCCACGTCCGCGAGCATGACCCGAGCGCCTTTGGCGGCGAACAGTTCCGCGGTGGCTCGGCCGATGCCGCGACCACCGCCGGTGATCACGACCCTGGCCTCGCGCAGATCGATGCCGGAGTAACCGGATCCGAAAATTCTCATTCGAAGGCTCCTTGTTCGAGCGCGTGACGAGTGCTGCGCAGGCTGTGTTCGAAGGTGGCCAGACGGCGACGGCCGTCCATGAAGTTGGCGCCCATCACCGCGAGGTCGTCGGCGGTGGCGCCCACGAAGAGGACCTTGGTGCCAGCGGCGCGCAACCGCACGAGCTCGGCGTCGAGCTCGGCACTCATGCGATTGCGCATCTGTCGCTCCAGTAGCTGACCGACACCGGTCGCGGGAATCCGCCCCACCGAAGCCATCGGGGCGAGCACGAGCACCTCGCCCAGCTTTTCGCCGGCGAGCAGGTCCACCGATGCGGTCGACCCCGCTCCGCCGTCGACGAAGCGCCGGCCGGCGATCGTGACCGGCGGGAACCAGCCGGGGATCGCCCAGGACGCGCGCAGTGCTTCTCCGATGGTCGCCTCGGGCGCGCCGGGTGAGCCGAACGCCACCCGCTGTCCGGTCTCGTAGTCCATCGCCACCAACCGGGTCGCCGGATGCGGTACCCACGAGCGGCCCGGGTTGAGTTTCTCGGCCAGCCGCTGCAACCAGCTCGGGTCGCCGCCGCCGATCGGCAGCAGCCCGCTGCCCGCGGCCAGCAGCACCTGCCCCGGCTGGTGGCGCCGCAGGGCCAGCCGCGGCGAGCCGAGTCGCGGGCGCGGCAACGGCGGAAAGCGCCCCGGCTCGGTGCGCCCGTGCTCGCGCAGAATCGGGTCGGTCGAGGTGCCGCGTTGCATGGCGACCAGCTCGTCGACCGAGACGCCACTGCCGAGCATCGTCACCGCCTCCGCGCCCGCCGAGGTGCCGATCAGCACGTCCGCCGCGCGTGGATCCCAGTCGAGCACGTCGCGGGCAGCGGCCAACGCGGCGACGATCCACGCAGCCCCCACGGTGCCACCGCATCCGATGGCCAGGCCGCGGCGCTGCGGCCCATTGTTGTTACTCATAGTCTCAGACAGTATCCGGTCTGCGCCGGAATGCCACCCGTCTCGGGTTCCTCGACCGGTATCAGGCCGTGAAGTGCAGCGTCCACTCGCCGCGATAATGCAGGCGGGTCACACTTCCGGGCGGAATATCGATGCGCCAGAACGATTTCGGCGGGGCGTCCAGCGTCACCAGCAGAGCGGCCCGGATGACCGCGGGGTGGGTGACCGCGATGGTGGACACGGCCTGTGCGGCGACCTCGGCCATCCAGGTTCTGGTCCGCTCGATCACGTCCACCACGGACTCGCCACCGTGCCCGCGGAACTCGGGATCGGTGAGCCACGCGTACAACTCGTCCTGGGGTACCGACATGAGCTCCCCCCCGCGCCAGGCGCCCGCGTCCAAGTCGCGCAATCGGCTCTCTTCCTTGCCCGGCAACCCGAGCAGAGCGGCGGTCTCCACGGTCCGGCGTTCCGGTCCGGTGAGCACCCGCGGAGCGGTCAGCGGTCCGCATCCCGACACCGCGCGGCGACCTGCCTCGGTGAGCGATTCGTCGACCGGAAAACGTGCCTTGCGCATCGCCTCGGTCATGCCATGGCTGACCAGGTCGAGTCTGAGCACCTTTTGCACCTGTCGAAGCGTACGGTGCGACGGCCGCAGCCGTAGTTCGATTGCTCCCGCTGAGCTCGCGCAATGGCACGGGCGTACTTGTCGGTGGTTCGGTGCACACTGATGCCATGGCCCAGTTCTCCCGCGCGACCCAGGAGTGGTTCGACGGCGCGTTTCCCGCGCCCACGTCCGCTCAGCTCGGGGCGTGGCGAGCGATCGCTGCGGGCGAGCACACCTTGGTCGTCGCGCCGACCGGCTCCGGGAAGACGCTGTCGGCGTTCCTTTGGGCGATCGACCAGCTGGCTGCCCGGGAGCGGACCGCCGAGCGTAGCGACACCTCCGTGCTGTACGTGTCGCCGCTGAAGGCGCTCGCCGTGGACGTGGAGCGCAATCTACGGGCTCCGCTGGTCGGCATCACGCAGACCGCCAAGCGGCTGGGCGTCGAGCCGCCGGAGATCACCGTCGGGGTCCGTTCCGGCGACACCAGCGCCGCCGACCGGCGGTCCATGCTGCGCACCCCGCCGGACATCTTGATCACCACGCCGGAATCGCTGTTCCTCATGCTCACCTCGGCCGCGCGAGACACGCTGGGTGACGTGCGCACGGTGATCGTGGACGAGGTGCACGCGATCGCCGGTTCCAAACGCGGCGCGCACCTGGCACTGTCGCTCGCCCGGCTGGACCTGCTGACCGAGCGGCCCGCGCAGCGCATCGGCCTGTCCGCCACGGTCCGGCCACCGGAGGAAGTCGGGCGTTTCCTGGTCGGCGCCGCGCCGATCACACTGGTCGCGCCGCCCGCGCCGAAGACGTTCGACCTGTCGGTGCGCGTGCCGGTCGCGGACATGACCGAGCCGGGCGACTCCGACCAGCCCGGATCGATCTGGCCGCACGTGGACGAAGCGATCGTCGAGCTCGTCCTGGAACACCGATCCTCCATCGTCTTCGCCAACTCCCGCAGGCTGGCCGAGCGTCTCACCGCCCGGTTGAACGAGGCCTACGCGGCACGGCTCGGCGAGCCGGTGGAGACCGAACACAAACCGCCCGCCCAGCTCGGGGCGTCCACGGAGGTGATCCACGGCGCTGATTCGCTGCTGGCGCGGGCGCACCACGGTTCGGTCAGCAAAGAACAGCGCGCGCTGATCGAAGACGATCTCAAAAGCGGGCGGCTGCGCTGCGTCGTCGCGACCAGCAGCCTGGAACTCGGCATCGACATGGGCGCGGTGGATCTCGTCGTGCAGGTGGAGGCGCCGCCCTCGGTGGCGAGCGGATTGCAGCGGATCGGACGCGCCGGCCATCAGGTCGGTGAGATCTCCCGCGGAGTGATCTTCCCGAAGCACCGCACCGACGTCATCCACTGCGCGGTGGCGTCGCAGCGGATGACCGCGGGGCAGATCGAGGCGATCCAGATCCCGGCGCACCCGCTGGACATTCTCGCGCAGCAGACCGTCGCCGCGTGCGCGCTCGATCCGATCGACGTCGACGCGTGGTTCGACGTCGTTCGCGGCACGGGGAGTTACGCGTCGCTGCCGCGCTCGGCCTACGAATCGGTCCTCGACCTGCTCTCCGGGCGCTATCCCTCCGACGAGTTTGCCGAGCTGCGGCCCCGGCTGGTCTGGGACCGCGACGCCGGGACGCTGACCGGGCGGCCCGGCGCGCAACGCCTGGCCGTGACCTCCGGCGGCGCGATCCCCGACCGGGGCCTGTTCGCGGTGTACATGGTGGGCGAGAAGTCCTCGCGCGTCGGTGAACTCGATGAGGAGATGGTCTACGAGTCACGGGTCGGCGACGTGTTCGCGCTCGGGGCGACGAGCTGGCGGATCGAGGAGATCACCTTCGATCGGGTGCTGGTCACACCCGCGTTCGGGCAGCCGGGCCGGTTGCCGTTCTGGCACGGCGATGGGCTCGGGCGGCCCGCGGAACTCGGTGCTGCGCTGGGAGAGTTCGTGCGCACGGTCGGGCTGCGGCTCGCGTCCGAACCGGACGGCGCGACCGGAACGCGTAAGGCATTGCGACGCAGGACCACTGCTGCGTCGACCGGTTCGATGTCGTCCGATTCGGCGGCATCCGATCGCGCAGAATCCGATTCCGTCTCGCTGAGTACAGCCGAGCCCGATTCGGCGGCGCTCGGTTCGGCGGAGCCGGGTTCAGCCGAGCCCGGTTCAGCGAAGCGCGGTGCGGCGGAGCGCGGTGCGGCGGAGCGCGGTTCTGCGGAGCCGCCCTCGGATGCATCCGGCTCGACGAATCCGTCTCGGCCGCCCGGGGAGCCCGCTCGCGTCGAGCACGATCGGGCACAGGCTGCCGTTCCGCGTACCTCGCGGCGAAAGTCCGGCAGCGACGAATCGAGCACCGAGCCAGCGCAGGACGGCATCGCACAGGTGCTGCGATCGGCCGGTCTGGACGACAACGCGACCGCGAACCTGCTCACGCTCTTGGACGACCAGCGCGCCGCGACCGGGCATCTGCCCACCGACCGCACGCTGATCGTGGAGCGTTTCCGCGACGAACTCGGCGACTGGCGACTGGTCCTGCATTCGCCCTACGGACTGCCGGTGCACGCGCCATGGGCGCTGGCCGTCGGTGCGCGGCTGCGCGAGCGGTTCGGTGTGGAAGCCGCGTCGAACGCCTCCGACGACGGCATCGTCGTGCGGCTGCCCGACACCACCGACGATCCGCCCGGCGCCGAGCTGTTCGTGTTCGAGTCCGACGAGATCGACGACATCGTCACCGAGCAAGTAGGCGGTTCGGCGCTGTTCGCCTCCCGGTTCCGGGAGTGTGCGGCACGCGCCCTGCTGCTGCCCCGCCGCGACCCAGGCAAGCGTGCCCCGCTGTGGCAGCAGCGCCAGCGCTCGGCTCAGTTGCTCGACGTGGCGCGCAAATTTCCCGAGTTCCCGATTCTTTTGGAGACGGTGCGCGAATGCCTGCGCGACGTCTACGATCTGCCGTCGCTGCGCGAGTTGCTCGGCCGGGTGGCGCGTCGCCAGGTGCGACTGGTCGAAGTGGAGACCGCGACGCCGTCACCGTTCGCGAACGCTCTGCTGTTCGACTACATCGGCCAATTCATGTACGACGGCGACAGCCCGCTGGCCGAGCGCCGCGCCGCGGCGCTGTCGCTCGACTCGGGCCTGCTCGCCGAGTTGCTCGGCCGGGTAGAGCTACGCGAGCTGCTCGACGCCGCGGTCATCGACCAGACCGAGCGAGAGCTGCAGCGGCTCACGCCGGAGCGGCGCGCTAGGGACGCCGAGGGCTTGGCGGATCTGCTGCGGCTGCTCGGGCCGCTCACCGCCGCGGAGGCCGCCGAGCGCTGCGAAGAACATCCCGCGGAATGGTTCGCGAGTCTGGTGGCCGCGCGGCGGGCACTGGAGGTGTCGTTCGCGGGCCGAACCTGGTGGGTGGCGGTCGAGGACGCGGCCCGCCTGCGTGATGCGTTGGGGGTTCCGCTGCCGATCGGAACGCCCGCGGCGTTCATCGAGCCGGTGGCCGATCCGCTCGGCGACCTGGTCGGCCGCTACGCCCGCACACACGGGCCTTTCGGCACCGAGGCGGTCGCGGCCCGGTTCGGGCTCGGCACCGCCGTCGCCGCTTCCGCGCTGCACCGGCTCGTCGCCGAGAAACGCGTGGTGGAAGGCGAATTCACGCCCGGAGCCGCCGGGGCGGAATGGTGTGACGCGCAGGTGTTGCGCCGACTGCGCCGCCGGTCGCTCGCCGCCGCACGGCACGAGGTCGAGCCGGTCTCCACCGCCGCGTTGGGCCGCTTCCTGCCGTCCTGGCAGCACATCGGCACCGGCGAACTGCGTGGCGTCGACGGCGTCGCGGCCGTCGTGGAACAGCTTGCCGGCGTGCCGATTCCGGCGTCGGCCTGGGAGTCGTTGATCTTGCCCGCGCGGGTGCCGGGCTATACCCCCGCCATGCTCGACGAGCTGATGGCGACCGGCGAGGTGATCTGGTCCGGACATGGGGCCATCACCGCGAAGGACGGCTGGATCGCCCTGCACCTGGCCGACCAAGCCCCGTTCACGCTCGCACCACCGGACGAGATAGATCTCTCGGACACTCAGCTGCGGCTGCTCACGGGATTAGGGGCGACTTTCGTGCCGTGGACATCTCTCGGCACCGCCGACACCCCGGCAGACCGGGAGCCCGTGCCGCTGGACGAGCCCGACCCATCGGCCGACGACACTGACGCGCGGATGGATTCGAGCCGAAAACGCTCCGCCGGACGGGCAGCACAGGTAGGCCGCGATCCACGCGAAGCAGACGGCCCGGTAGATCGAGAGCCGGTGCCGCTCGATGAGCGCGATCCATCGTCGGCAAACGGCCGTGGCACGCGCAGGGATTCGACCGGCAGAGGGGAAGCACTCGTGGGCGGTGATACGCCGGCCGGAGGCACGGCGGCGCGTCACGACGTCCGCGGGCGTCGGTCGCCGAGCGACTTCGGACCCACGGCTGGGACCGAACAACTCGGCGGAGCACAACGCCTGGTGCCGGTCCCGCAGGGCGGCGGTGCGTTCTTCTTCCGGCAGCTGTCGGATGCCACCGGTCTGCTCGACGACTCCGCGGTGGTTACCGCGCTGTGGGAATTGGTCTGGGCGGGCTTGGTTTCCGGTGACACGTTCGCCCCCGTACGCGCGCTGTTGTCGGGAACGACGCGGAGCACCACCGCCCATCGCACACCCAGGCGCGCTCCCCGCGGCCGCGCCTACCTGCCCAGACCGACCATGCCGACTCGTTCCGGTCCGCCCTCGGTGGCCGGAAGGTGGTCGCTGCTGCCCCAGCGCGTCTCGGACAACACCGTGCGCGCGCACGCGACCGCGGATCTGCTTCTGGAGCGGTACGGGGTGCTCACCAGAGGATCGGTGCAGAACGAAGGGGTGCCGGGCGGATTCGCACTGATGTACCGGGTGCTGACCGAATTCGAGGATCGCGGGCGGTGCCGCCGCGGGTATTTCGTCGACTCGCTCGGCGGCGCCCAGTTCTCCACCACCGATGTGGTGGACCGACTGCGTTCCTTCGACACCGAGCGAGCCCGTCCCGAGTCCAGGCAGCCGACCGGTACGGTGCTGGCACTGGCCGCCTGCGATCCCGCCAACCCGTACGGCGCCGCGCTGGCCTGGCCGAAGAGCAACGTCGAGGGCGGGCATCGTCCCGGGCGCAAAGCCGGGGCGCTGGTCGTGCTCGTGGACGGGGAACTGGTCCTCTACCTGGAACGGGGCGGCAAGACCCTGTTGACCTTCACCGAAGATCCCGACGCCCGCCGCGGCGCCGCGCAGGCCCTGGCCGATCTGGTACGGCACCGCCGCGTGGACTCGCTGGTCATCGACCGCGTCAACGGAGACACCGTGCACGGCAATACTTTCGCCGGATTCCTCATCGAGGCGGGCTTCTCCGCCACGCCGCGCGGCCTGCGCCTGCGGAGCCGCCCGTGAGTCCCGATGGTCCCTTAGGCGGCGATAGCGTCGATGTCCGCGGTACAGCACCGGGGCCGCGCTATGCCTGAGGGTGACACCGTATTCCTCACCGCCAAGCGGCTTCGGGCCGCATTGACAGGAAAGGTGCTGACGCGCAGCGACTTTCGAGTACCGCGTTTTGCGACGCTCGACCTGCGCGGGCAGGAGGTCGAGAGCGTCGGCAGCTACGGCAAGCACCTTTTCATCCGTACGCCGACCGTCAGTATCCACACGCACCTGAAGATGGAGGGCAGCTGGCACGTGTTCCACTGCGGACAGCGCTGGACCAAACCGCGGGTCACCGCACGGGTCGTGCTGAGCACCGCGGAAGTGGAAGCGGTCGGGTTCTCGCTGGGTACCGTCGACGTGGTACGGGTCGGCGATGAACACCGGATCATCGACCACCTCGGGCCGGATCTGCTCGGCCCGAATTGGGATGCCGTGGAAGCGGTCCGGCGGCTGCGGCGGTATCCGAACCAGCCGATCGGTGTCGCCGTGCTCGACCAGCGCAACCTCGCGGGCATCGGCAATATCTATCGCAGCGAGGTCTGCTTCCTCCGCCGCGTCCACCCCGCCACCCGCGTCGGCGACGTCCCTGATCTGCTCGCCCTGGTCAACGAGGCGCACCGGGTCTTGACCGAAGCCGTGGACAAACCCCCACGACGCCCGCTGGCCTACGGCCGCACCCACCGTCCATGCCAACGCTGCGGCACACCGCTGAAGGCCGACCTGCTCGACTACACCGCACCCGATTACGATCGCGTGGTCCAGCGTGAACGCGGCATCTATTTCTGCCCGCGCTGCCAGCCCGTTCCGCCGATGTAGTCCGGCAGGGCCACAAAAAGAGCATCAGCCTTCGGACGGCACCGGTTCCAGGATTTCCGGGCGGGGTTCGGGAGCCGCGATCCGCAGGGCGTCCGCGGAGGCGTCGTCGGGCTGGGTCTGCGAATGGACTTCCGCGTCGACCCGCGCCTGATAGGTGCGGACCTCCCGGTCGATCTCCTCCTCGTCCCAGCCCAAGATCGGGGCGACCAGCCCGGCCACTTGCTCGGCACAGTTGGCGCCGCGGTGCGAATACTCGATCGAGATCCGGGTCCGCCGGGCGAGGATGTCGTCCAAGTGCAGCGCGCCCTCGGCTGCCGCCGCGTAGACCGCCTCCACCTGCAAATAGGATGGCGCGTCCGTAATCGGTTGCAGCAGTTCGGGTTTGTCCTCGGCCAAGGCCATGACGTCATAGATCAGGGAGCCGTACCGGTCCAGGAGGTGCTTGATCCGGTAGGGATGCACGCCGTACGTCTCAGCCAACTGCACCGTCTGGTTGACCAGCGCGAAGTAACCGTCCGCGCCGAGCAGCGGCACCTTCGCGGTGATCGACGGGGAGACCCGGGCCGGAATGTCCTGCGCCGCTTCGTCCACCGCGTCGTAGGCCATCACGCGATAGGTGGTGTACTTGCCGCCCGCGATACCGACCAAGCCGGGCGCGACGCGGGCCACGGCGTGCTCGCGCGATAGCTTGGAGGTCTCGTCGCTCTCCCCCGCCAGCAGCGGGCGCAGCCCCGCGTACACGCCGTCGATGTCGTCGGGAGTGAGCGGCGTGACCAGCACTTGGTTCACCCGTTCGAGCAGGTAGTCGATATCGGCCTTGGTGGCCGCCGGGTGCGCCAGGTCGAGGTTCCAGTCGGTGTCGGTGGTGCCGATGATCCAGTGCGTGCCCCACGGGATGACGAACAGCACCGAGGTCGCGGTGCGGAGGATGATCGCGGTGTCGCTGACGATCCGATCACGCGGCACCACGATGTGCACGCCTTTGGACGCCCGCACGTGGAACCGGCCCCGCTGATGCGACAGGGCCTGGACTTCGTCGGTCCACACGCCGGTCGCGTTGATCACGACATGTCCGCGGACCTCTCCGGTGCGCCCGTCCTCGGTGTCGCGCACCTTGACGCCGACCACCCGGTCGGCCTCGCGCAGGAACCCCACCACCTGGGTGGAGGTGCGGATCACGGCACTGTAGTGCGCGGCCGTGCGCGCCACCATCATGGTGTGGCGTGCGTCGTCGACGACCGTGTCGTAGTAGCTGACACCGCCGATCAGCGAGTCGCGCCGCAACCCCGGCGCCAGCCGCAACGCGCCCGCACGAGACAGATGCCGTTGACCGGGAACGGATTTCGCGCCGCCCATGGTGTCGTAGAGGACCAGCCCGGCGGCCACGTACGGACGCTCCCAGGCGCGACGGGTCAGCGGATAGAGAAAGCGCAGCGGCTTGACCAGGTGCGGCGCCAGAATGGACAGCGAAAGCTCGCGTTCCCGCAGCGCCTCGCGCACCAATCCGAACTCCAGCTGTTCCAGATACCGCAGTCCGCCGTGGAACATCTTCGACGACCGGCTGGAGGTACCCGACGCGAGATCGCGAGCCTCGACCAGCGCGACCTGCAAACCCCTGGTCGCCGCGTCCAAGGCGATGCCGGCCCCCACGATCCCGCCGCCGACGACGACCACGTCGAAATGATCCTTGCCGAAGCGCTCCCAAGCCGTCGTGCGCTGCTCCGGGCCGAGAAACTGCGAATCCGGTTTCGTGGTCATGCTCGACTCCTCCCGCCGACGCGGATGTGTCCGACCGAGCCTTCACCACCAGGCTAAAGCGTATCGAACAACTTTGGTGAAGCTGGTCGGCACCGCCCTTCCCGGGCGTCGTCGGTTCAGGCTGCGGGGGCAGCGTGAACGTTGGTTCCCGCGTCTTCCGGGATGGTTTCACCGGCACACGTATGGTGCCGGTCAGTGCCGTCCCGTCGGCGGGCGTTGGTGGCCCGGCCTCCTGCTCGGGGGTCCGGGGATCGGGGGTGGTCACGGTGGGTCTACAAATCGGTCGAGCGCACCTACGACTGGGTCGGCTGAGCGTTCTCCGGCGCTACCCGACGGCGTCCGCCAGCCGGTCGACAGCCAGTTCCAGCGTCGCCGCGTCGGATGTGGTGAAGCACATCCGCATCGAATTGCGGTACCCGCCGTCGACCGCGAACGCGGAACCGGGCACGTAGGCGACACCGGATTCGAGCGCACGCGGCAGGAGCCGGCCGGTGTCGGTGCCGTCGGTGAAATCGGCCCAGACGAACATGCCGCCCGCGGCGTCGCTGCAGCGCACGCGGTCCCCGAACCGGGTGCGTGTCGCGTGCACGAGCGTCTTCGCCCGCTCGCCGTAGACCCCGCGGACGTGGTCGACATGGCCGGCGAGCCACGCCGTGTCGGCGAGCAGGTCGGCGGCGATCTGCTGGGTGAGCGCCGACCCGCACAGGTCCGCCCCCTGTTTCAGCAGTTCGACCGCGCGGCAGACCGGTTCGGGCGCAACCATCCAGCCGACGCGCAGGCTCGGCGAGAGGATCTTCGACGCGCTCGACAGCCGGATGACGTTGCGGGAGTACGACGCGACCGGAGCGGGCGCGGGGCTGTCGAACCACAGCTCACCGTACGGATCGTCCTCGATCACCCAGAAGCCGTGCTGCTCGGCCAACCTCGCCAGTTCCGCGCGGCGCCGCGGGCTCATCGTCACGCCGCCTGGGTTGTGGAAATTGCTCACCGTGTGGACCACGGCCGGGCGCTCGCCCCCCGCGATCAGCTCGGCGATGGCCTCGGTGCGCATGCCCTCGTCGTCCAGCGCCACCGCGGCGATACGCGCTCCCGCGGCCCGGAAGACTTGCAGCGCACCGACATACGCCGGATCCTCGACCACGACCAGCGCGCCCGGGTCGAGCAGCACCTCGGCCAGCAGCGACAATGCCTGCTGCGAACCGTGCGTCACGAACACCTCGGCGAGTTGCACTGGGCGGCCGATTCGCGCCGACTCCCGGTGGGCGAGCACCTCGCGCAGTGGCGTCCACCCGGTCGACTCGGTGTACTGCAGGCAGCCGTTGTGGCTCAGCGCCGCGTCCGCGGCCGCGGCCAGGCGCTCGCGCGGCATGAGTTCGGCGTCCGGCAGCCCCCCGGCCAGGCTGACGATATCGGCGCGCGAGGTCAGCTTCAGGAGATCACGGATCGCCGAGCTCCGCAGGCCCTCCAGTTTGCCTGCCAGCGGTGGGATGGTCGGCGACATGGGAAACCTCCGGGGGACGCCGCGGGACGCGATGTCCCACTGTCGCACATCGCCACCAGATTCCGAAATATTCATCCCATGATCCGGGAGGCGACGAACCGCCCGGCGAAGTTACCGCTTCGCGATGACGAAGACCAGTTTCCTGCCGTCCCGGTCGACGGTCGAGACACGCTGCGGGTACACGATCGTCGTGCCGTCGGGGCGATGCTCGGTCAGATCGACGTCGAAGGTGTCCGGGCCTGTCTCGGTGATCCGCACGCAGTGCGTCGTCCCCACCGGGATCTGCTCGTCGATGGCCTGCTGAAGGACTGCGGCGGTCGAAAAATCAGCGTCCGCCGCGACGAATGACCTGGCCAGTTCCCCGTTGCGCGCGACATAGAACGCGTTCTGGAACCCGAGAATGGCCCCGGCCCCGCTGGCGGTGTCGCCGGGTCCGTTGCCGATGGTCACTGTGCCGTCCTTGCGGGACGGGCAGCTCAATGCCGCTGTCGTGCCGACGGCACTCGGAGCGGCGCTGCTGTCGCCGTTGTCGCGGGAGACCCCGATGATCGTCACCGCCAGCGCAATCAGCACCACGACCGCCGCGAGCGTCCCGAGCACGACCCATCTGCGCCGCGAGGAGCCGGAACGTCGCGCGGGCGCCGGCGTCGAGGGGACGCGCAGCGCCAACCGCATGGCGATCGGGTCCTCGGCCCAGGACAGGCCGGAATCGGACTGCTCAGGCGGCTTCGGCACGCCACCTTCGGCGGTCGGCTGATTCCACCACGTGTCCCGCTCGCTACCGGTGGCCTGCGGGCGCGCGGCCTCCGCGGCAGGCTGCTCCGGCGGCACGGGCGCGGATGGCCGTTCGGTGTGGACCGTGGAATCCGGCGCGCGATACTGCGGGGCCGGTGCGGGCCTCGGCTCCGGCTCGCCCGCGGGGCGCCAGGTGAGTCCGGGGTGGTCGGTGGGCTGCTGCGGGACCTGCCACCTCTGGCCGGTATCGGCGCCCATCGGTGGACCGAATTCCGAAATAGCCGGCCCGAATTCGGAAACCGGCGGCCCGAACTCCCCCAGCGGTGGACCGAACTCCGACCCGGACTGGTCGGATTCGTTCTCCCTCGCATCACCCTCGGAGGTCACACCCAATCCTTTCCCAGGACACACGAGTGGGGCGGCCGTGAACGACCGCCCCACCCGTCGAGATCAGCTCGTGTCAGTACTGGAGCGAACCACCCCACTGGGCGGTCACACCAGCGACGTCGACGGTCTGCGGAGCGATATCGCCCGACTGAAGCGGAAGCTTAACCTGTGCGGCCGCCTCGAGTGCGGCCGCGCCGCCCGGCTGCTCCCGGATCCAATCCTCCACCGCGGCCTTGGCCTGGTTCAGCTGCGTGGTGTCGAACACCGCGGTGGCGTTGTTGTCGGCCAAGCCCTCGCCACCGGTGTAGGTGGTGAGCTTGACGGTGTTCTTGTCGACGAACTCCACCGAGACGCCCGCTTCGCCCTGACCGGTCGGCGTGCGGTAGCCGATGGTGCCGACGTAACCGGCCTCGTTGCTGAAGTGATGAGTGTTGGCCACGTAGCCCGGCAGCAGTCGGTTGCCGTCGATGTTCGCGCCGATCTCCGCGTGCGGACCGGTCATCTCCACGACCGGGGCGGGCGGGGCGGTCTCCAGGCGCGGCGCCTGCCAACGCGGCTGCGGCTGCACCAGCGTGGAGCTATCCGGCTGCTGCGCCTGGGCGTTCTCGCCGCCTTGCGTGTCCGGCTGCGGGGCCGCCTGCTGCCCGGGTTGCGGAGTGGCTTGCTGCCCGGGTTGCGGGGCGGCTTGATCCGGCACCACCGCGGGCTGCGGCTCGCCCGGCTGCTGGCCGGGGACCGGCAGCGGCGCGACGCGCGGGGTGCTCACACCCGGCTGCGTCGGACTCGCCAGTTGCGGGTCCTTCTGATCGGGCGCGGCGTGGTCTTGGTCCGGAGTGGTGACGCCGGGCTGGCTCGGCGTCGGTTTGCTGTCCGGCTTCTGCGGATCCTGCTTGGACTCCGGCTTGTTCGGTTCCGCCTGAGTGGTCTCCGGGGTACTCGGCGACTCGGTCACACCCGGCTGCGTCGGCTGATCGTTGGGAGCCGCCCCCGCCGGCGCCGCGAAGAGAGTGGCCACTGCGGCCGCTGTAGCCAGCGGCAACGAGGTGCTCGCCATCGCTCGCTGCGCCCGACTCGGCTTACGATGTTTCACTGTCGCAATTCCCTTCCGGGTGCGGCTGGTCGGCCGCATTCAGTTGTCCCTGGGTGAGACGCCTGATCGTCGAACGACCCGAATCGTTCGCCGTGCCGATTTGGAAAGGAACCCATCCCCCCGCACCGAACCTCGCGACCGCCCTCCGATCGCATCTCTGTCGAGGAGTGAACCACATGTGCGCACAATGAGCAACGCGGCGAATACCCAAGGGTGGCAAGCCCACCCGCGCCGCACGGCAGCCCCATGTTCGCGGGGCATGATGTCCGATATCGGACACGGCACAGCGCGCGTCAGGCCGACGTCAATCCAGATCGTCGTGCCGCATCAGCAAACGGGCCGCCTCGGTCACCGACCCGGTCAGCGACGGGTACACCGAGAAGGTCTGGGCCAGGTCGTTCACCGTCAGATTGTTCTGCACCGCAAGCGCGATCGGCAGAATCAGTTCCGAGGCGATCGGCGCGACGATCACACCGCCGATCACAACGCCGGTCGCGGGACGGCAGAAGATCTTGACGAAACCGCGTCGCAGCCCGGACATCTTGGCGCGCGGGTTGGTGTTCAGCGGCAGCATCACCGTGCGCGCGGGCACCTCGCCGTTATCGATCGCGGTCTGGCTGACCCCGACCGTCGCGATCTCCGGCCGGGTGAACACCGCGGAGGCAACGGTCTTCAAGCGAATCGGGCTGACGCCCTCGCCGAGTGCGTGGTACATCGCGATGCGTCCCTGCATCGCGGCCACCGAAGCCAGCGGCAGCAGACCGGTGCAGTCGCCCGCGGCGTAGATACCCGGCACCGACGTGCGCGATACGCGGTCCACCCGCAGATAGCCGCCGCGGTCGAGTTCGATGCCGACCCGGTCCAGCCCGAGCCCCTCGGTATTGGGTGTCGAGCCGACGGTCATCAGCGCGTGCGTGCCGGAAACCGTGCGGCCGTCGGACAACTTGACCACGATGCCTTCGGCGGTGCGCTGCACCGCGTCCGCCCGCGCGTGCTTGACCAGTTCGACGCCGCGCTCGGCGAGCGCGTCCTCCAGCACGAGCGCCGCGTCGGCGTCTTCACCGGGCAGCACGCGGTCGCGGCTGGAGACCAGCTTCACCCGCACGCCCATTTCGGTGTACGCGGAGACGAACTCGGCGCCCGTCACACCGGAGCCGACCACCACCAAGGTCTCCGGCAGCTCCTCCAAGTCGTAGAGCTGACGCCAGTTGAGAATGCGCTCGCCGTCCGGTTCGGCGCCGGGGAGCACGCGGGGGCTGGCGCCGGTGGCGATCAGCACAACCTCCGCCTCGATCGTCTGCTGCGCACCGTCGGCCAGCTTGGCGAGCACCCGGTGCGCGGCCAGACCACTGCCGGGATCGATCAGCTCGCCGCGGCCGGACAGCACCGTCACCCCGACGGTCTGCAGCTTCGAGCGGATATCCGACGACTGCGCCAACGCCAGCGCCTTCACGCGCGCGTTCACCTCGGGCAGCTGGACGTGTGCCTGGTTCGGGTCGAGGGTGATCCCGAGATCGCGGGCGCGGCGCAGGTCGGTGCGCACCCCGGTCGAGGCGATGAACGTCTTGGAGGGGACGCAGTCCCACAGCACACACGCCCCGCCGATGCCGTCGGAATCGATCAGCGTCACCGACGCACCGTGCTGGGCCGCCACCAGCGCCGCCTCGTAGCCGGCCGGTCCGCCACCGATGATCGCGATGCGGGTCATTGATACCTCCGCTCGTGCTTCGCGCCGGGATCTCCGGCACATGTCAACGTTATCCGGCAATCACCTCGCACTTCCGACCGCGTTACCGGTGCGCGGCAGTTCCCCGCACGCCGCGCCGCAGGTGCGGCAATCGAACGCGGTCGGTGAAGGTTATTGGCTACCCTTTGCTGGTGCCGATCTATGCCGCCTACGGGTCCAACATGGACGCAACGCAGATGCTCGAGCGCTGTCCGCACTCACCCATGTCCGGGACGGGCTGGTTGGAGGGCTGGCGGCTCACCTTCGCCGGTGACGACATCGGCTGGGAAGGGCCTCTCGCGACGGTCGTCGAGGACCCGGATTCCCGGGTGTTCGTCGTGCTCTACGACGTCTCCCCGGAGGACGAGCAGCGGCTGGACCGCTGGGAGGGATCGGACTTCGGTATCCACAAGAAGATCCGCCTGCGGGTCACCCGCGACGCCGACGGCGACAGCGAACCCACCCTCGCCTGGCTCTACGTGCTGGACGCCTACGAGGGCGGGCTGCCATCGGCCCGCTACCTGGGCGTGATCGCCGACGCGGCCGAAAAGGCGGGCGCGCCAGCGGATTACGTGCACGAACTACGCACCAGAAACAGCCGCAACGTCGGGCCGGGCAACTTCGGCTGACCACGCGTTCCACTCCGCTATCCGATCAACACACTCCCAGCCCGGTCAGGTGCGAGACCATCGAGCACCGTTCGCGGCCCGTCTCGTGTCCAAGTGGGCGAAGCGCATGTGCCGCAGGCGCGAGTCTCGCCCGCACCGCTCACCCGATCACTACCGAACAACCACGTAACAACCAATCCCACCCAGCCCCGTCGGGTGCGAGACCATCGAGCACCGTTCGCGGCCCGGCTCGCGTCCGAGCGGGCGAAGCGCATGCGCCGCAGGCGCGAGTCTCGCCCGCTCGGACGCGAGCCATAAAGGGGCCGCGAACACCGAGCGCCGCAGGCGCTGGAAATCAGACAGAGAGCACGATATTGCTCAGCACCCGGACGCCGACCGCGAGCGCCCGCTCGTCGATGTCGAAGGTCGGCTGGTGTAGATCCAGTTGTTCGCCCTCGCCGGACCAGACACCCAGGCGAGCCATCGCACCCGGCACCTCTTCCAGGTACCAGGAGAAGTCCTCGCCGCCCCCGGACTGCATGGTGTCCGACAGCGCGTCGGGACCGAGGGCGCGGATCGCGTCCTCGAACATGCGGGTGGAGTGCTCCTCGTTGACCACGGGAGGCACGCCGCGCCGGTAGTTGAGCTGGTAGCGCACGCCGGTCGGGGCGAGCAGCCCGTCGACGATCTCGCGCACCATCGGCTCCAGCAGCGACCAGGTGTCGTGATCGCCGGTGCGGATGGTGCCGGTGAGCATGCCGGTCTGCGGAATGGCGTTCGGCGCCTTGCCCGCGCTCACCGCGCCCCACACCATCACGGTGCTGGTGCGCGGGTCGATGCGGCGGCTCAGCAGGCCGGGCAGGCCGGTGATCACCGTGCCGATCGCGTAGACCAGGTCGCTGGTCAGGTGCGGGCGCGAGGTATGGCCGCCCGGTGAGTCGAGCACCAGCTCGATGGTGTCGGCCGCCGAGGTGATCGCGCCGACGCGGATGCCGACCCGGCCCACCTCCAGACGGGGATCACAGTGCAGCGCGAAGATCCGCTCGACGCCCGCCATCGCACCGGTGGCGACCACGTCGATCGCACCACCCGGCATGATCTCCTCGGCGGGCTGGAAGACCAGCCGCACGCCGACCGGCAGCTCGGGCACCTCGGCCAGGGCCAGCGCCGTGCCGAGCAGGATCGTGGTGTGCGCGTCGTGGCCGCACGCGTGTGACACGCCCGGCACGGTGGAGGCGAAGCTCAGTCCGGTGAACTCCTGCAGGGGCAGCGCATCCATATCGGCGCGCAGACCGATCCGGCGCCCCTCCGGCCCGATATCACAGATCAGACCGGTGCCGCCGGGAAGTACCTGCGGCGCCAGGCCCGCCTTGATCAGCCATGCCGAGACGAACTCGGTGGTGCCGAACTCGGTGCGGGACAGTTCCGGGTTGGCGTGGATATGCCGTCGCCACCCGACCAGGTCGACCGTGTGATCGGCCAGCCACGACTCCACCACTTCCCGCCCGGATCCCCTGGTCTCCGACACCGCGGAGCTTCCGAGGCCTTCCGTGACGACGCGGGCGCCCGCGGTCGGAACCGTCGCCTGCGCCGCCGAACGGCCGGATGTGCTCACCGAATGTCCTCCTGTCGTTGAACTAGCCGTTGCAACAACCTGTCTCTATGGATGTCATCGCGTGCGACCGTGACCGCGGTACGCGCGAGCGCGAGCGCACCGTCGACGACCGCACGATCGGCCGAGGCGTTGACGCTCGCCGCGGCGAAGCCTGGCTGATGTGTCACCGCACCACCGGCATCAATGCCGATGACCGGGTGAATGCCCGGAATGACATTGGTCACGTTGCCCATGTCCGTGCTGCCCAGGGGCCGCTGCGCCTCGAGTTCCGGGGCGAGCGGCACGCGTCCCAATCCGGTGATCTGCTCGCGATAGGCGAACAATAACTCCGGATCCGGGGTCAACTCGGTGTACGTCGGCGCGAGCGTCCGGATTTCGTGGGTGCAGCCGGTCGCGAGGGCGCCCGCCTCGAAGCAAGCCGTCGCTCGTCGCGTCAGATCGTCGAGGGATGCGGAGTCGACTGCGCGTAGGTAATACAGCAGTTCCGCACGTCCGGGCACGATGTTGGGAGCTACGCCACCCTCGCCGACTATACCGTGCAGTTGCTGGCCCGGCAGGAGATGTTGTCGCAGCAACCCGAGAGCGACCTGCGCGACGGTGACCGCGTCGCCCGCGTTGCGGCCTTGTTCGGGGGCCGCGCTGGCATGCGCCTCGCGCCCGTGGAAGACCACCGACACGTCGGCCAGCGCCAGCGAGCGGGCCCCGACGATGTCGAGCGGACCCGGGTGCACCATCATCGCCATCGCGACGTCGTCGAACACTCCGCGCTCGAGCATCAGCACCTTGCCGCCGCCGCTCTCCTCGGCGGGCGTGCCGAACACCAGCACGGTGATGCCGAGCGCGTCGGCGACCTCGGCCAGGCCGAGCGCCGCACCCACCGAGGAAGCGGCGATGATGTTGTGGCCGCAAGCGTGCCCGATCTCGGGCAACGCGTCGTATTCGGCGCAGAGGCCCACCGTGAGGGGCCCGCTGCCGTAGCTGGCGCGAAACGCCGTCGGCAGGTCCGCAACCCCGGTCTCGACCTGGAAACCACGCTCGGCCAGCGGGGCGATGGTCTTGGCGACGCTCCGCGTCTCCTCGAACGCCAGCTCCGGTTCAGCGTGGATCGCGTGCGAGAGCGCGATCAGCTCGGCGGACGCCGCGATGATCGCCGCGTCGCTGCGACCAGCCGCGTCGGCGCCGGAGCACACAGCGTGGTCGTCGCAGTGCGATTGGTCGCTGCGCGGTGGTGGCATGCAACACAGTCTCGCACTGTGTTGGTCTTGCAGCGACTTCGTCGCTGCGTGTTCGCGGCCCTTCGCGTCAGCCGAAGGCCAGGTTCTCCGCGGTGGTCGGCACCGCAAGTCCGGCCAGCGCCGTCGCATGCAGCGCGCGCTTGATCACCGGCAGGTTCGGCTTGCGGTTGGCCGCCAGGGCGGCCGCCCGCTCGACAGCGGTCGCGAGCAGCGCGGATGCGTCTGCCTTGCCGTCCACGATGCCCGCGGCGATCGCGTCGTCGGCCGGGTAGCGGTGACCCGTGGTCATCGCCTGGACGCAGACCTGGTTGCTCAGCCGCTCTGTGAGCAGGGCGTTCATGCCGATGGTGAACGGCATGCCCAAGTGCACCTCGGGCAGGCAGTAGAAGCCGCGGTCGGCGCGCATCACCCGGAAGTCGTGCGAGGTGGCCAGCATCGCGCCCGCGCCGAAGGCATGGCCGTTGATCGCCGCGACGGTCGGCAGCGGGAAGCCGAGCAGGCGGGTGTAGAGCGAGTGCACGCGGTCGAGGTAGCCGTGGATCTTGTCCATGTTGGGGAACAGCCAGTCGGTGTCCAGGCCGTTGCTGTAGAACTTGCCGGTCGCGGTGGTGACCAGCGCGGCGGGACCCTCGGAGCTCTCGACCTTGTCCAGCAGCGCGTGGAATTCGTCGATCCAGTCCGGGTGGAAGCGGTTCTCACTGTCGGTCTGTCCCTCGGCCCCGAGGTAGAGGACGAACACTTCCCCTTGGCGTTCCAGATACGGCATGGGTGCAGCGTATCCGGCGGCCACGGAAAGCCCTACTCGCGGGTAGGGCTCGAGTGTCCGCCCCACGGCGTCATCTCCCCTGGACCACCCATCCGCCCGCCGACCTGGCGCTAGAGTGGCGATCATGCTTGCCCAAGAGGCCGCCGAGGCGATCGCCGAACGTACGGGAGTGCCGCGCCACCGGGTCGCCGTGGTGCTGGGATCCGGCTGGCAGGACGCGGCCGCCGAGATCGGGGCGCCGCGAGCGTCGGTGCCGATGCCGGAGCTGCCCGGCTTCGGGACGCCGACCGCGCAGGGCCACGTCGGCATGGTCCACTCGGTCCAGGTGGACGGCACCGCCGTGCTGCTGCTGATGGGCCGCCAGCATCTCTACGAGGGCTACCAGCCCGCCGACGTGGTGCATCCGGTGACGGCGGCGATCGCCGCTGGCGCGGAAATCGTCGTGCTGACCAACGCCGCGGGGGGCATCCGTCCCGGCCTGCGGGTCGGCGAACCGGTGCTGATCAGCGATCACCTCAACCTGACCGGCCGGACGCCGCTGGCGGGCGCGACCTTCGTCGATCTGGTCGACGCCTGGGATCCCGAATTGCGGGCGCTGACCCGGGAAGTCGACCCGAGCCTGACCGAGGGCGTGTACGCGGGCCTGACCGGTCCGCAGTACGAGACCCCCGCCGAAATCCGGATGCTGCGCACGATCGGCGCGGACTTGGTCGGTATGTCCACGGTGCTGGAGGCGATCGCCTGCCGCGCGCTCGGCGCGCGAGTGCTCGGTATCTCGCTGGTCACCAACCTGGCCGCGGGCGTCACGGGCGCGCATCTGTCCCACGCCGAGGTGCTCGCCGAAGGACATGCCGCCGCGCCGCGCCTGGGCAAACTGCTGCGCGGCGTGCTGGAACGGGTGTAGATGCTGCGCTTCGGCACGGCCGGGCTGCGCGGCCCGCTGCGCGACGGTCCGGACGGTATGAACGTCACCACGGTGACCAGGGCGACCGCAGGGATCGTGGACTGGTTGCGCGGCCGCTGTCTCGGCGGCGGCGCGGTGGTCGTCGGCCGCGACGCCAGGCACGGGTCCGCCGAGTTCGCCACGGCGACCGCGGAAATCTTCGCCGCGGCGGGTTTTCCGGTGACGCTGCTGGCGCGCCCGCTGCCCACGCCGGTGGTCGCGTACGCGGTGCGTGAGCTCGGCGCGGTCGCGGGCGTGCAGATCACCGCATCGCACAATCCGGCTACCGACAACGGTTACAAGGTCTACCTCGACGGCGGTTCGCAGTTGATCGCCCCGGCCGACCGCGAAATCGAGCGCTGCATCGAGAAGGTCACCGAGCCGGTCGATCGTGCGCCGGTTGGCCCCGCGAGCGACGATATGGTGCGACGCTACCTGCGGCGGGTCGCCGAACTGCCCGCCCTGATCGGCGGTCCAGGCGAGCGCGCGGATATCCGGATCGCCCTCACCCCGCTGCACGGCGTCGGCGGCGACCTCGCCGTCGAAGCGCTCACCGCCGCCGGTTACGCCGACATCCACGTGGTCGACGAGCAGTTCGAGCCCGACCCCGGCTTCCCCACCGTCGCGTTCCCGAATCCGGAGGAACCCGGCGCCACCGATCTGCTGCTCGCGCTGGCCACCCGGGTCGGCGCCGACGTGGCGATCGCGCTCGACCCGGACGCGGACCGCTGTGCGGTGGGCGTTCCGCGGCCGGACGGCACCTGGCGGATGCTGCGCGGCGACGAGACCGGTGTACTGCTCGGGGACTGCGTGCTGCGCACCGCCGCGGCCGACGCGCTGGTGGCGACGACGATCGTGTCCTCGCGACTGCTGTCCAAGCTGGCTCCGGCGCGCGGCGGCCGCTACGCGGAGACGCTCACGGGCTTCAAGTGGCTCGCCCGCGCGGGCGACGGCCTGGTGTATGCCTACGAGGAGGCGATCGGCCACTGCGTCGACCCGGCGAAGGTCCGGGACAAGGACGGCATCTCCGCCGCGGTGCTCGTGGCCGACCTGGTCGCCCGGCTGAAGGCGGCGGACCGCACTCTGACCGGCGAACTCGACGACTACGCGGTCGAATTCGGCTTGCACGCGGGCGACCAAGTGGCGCTGCGACTGGCGTCGGCCGCCGACGCCGCGGCGGTGGTCGAGCGGTTGCGGGCGAACCCGCCCGACGAGATCGCGGGCGAGCCGGTGAAATACACCGACCAACTCCAGGTGCGCGGCCGGATGCGGACCGACGCCCTGATCTTCGAAGGCGCCTCCTCCCGCGTGGTCGTGCGTCCTTCCGGCACCGAGCCGAAACTCAAGTGCTACCTGGAGGTGGTCGAGCCGGTCGGCTCGCACGCCGGGCTTCCGGCCGCGCGAACCGCTGCGCGCGTACGTCTTTCGGCGCTGCGCGACTTCTGCCTGACCCTCTGATTTCGCCCGTTCAGCGCGGGCCGAACTGCCGATCGCCCGCATCGCCGAGGCCGGGCACGATGAAGGCGTTCTCGTTCAGTCGCGCGTCGACCACCGCCGTGACCAGGCGCACCGGCAGACCCGAGTCTTCCAGCGCCGCAATGCCTTCCGGTGCCGCGACGACGCACACCGCGGTGATGTCGGTGGCGCCGCGTGCCGCGAGCAGTTCCAGGGTGTAGCGCATCGAGCCGCCGGTGGCCAGCATCGGGTCCAGCACGAACACCGGAAATCCGGCGAGGTCGGCGGGCAGCGATTCCATATAGGGCACCGGCAGATGGGTGTGCTCGTCCCTGGCCAGGCCGACGAATCCGATTCTGGCATCGGGGATCAACTCGGCGGCCGCGTCGATCATGCCGAGCCCGGCGCGCAGCACCGGAACCAGCAACGGCGGCCGCGCCAGCCGGACGCCCTCGGTGGCGGCGACCGGCGTCACGATCGGGAAACGCTCGACCGGCGCCTCGCGCAGCGCCTCGTAGATCAGGATTCCGGTCAGATCACGTAGTGCGGCACGGAAAGCCGGATTCGGCGTGCGCTCGTCCCGCATCGTGGTGAGCAGGGCGGCGACGAGTGGATGGTCCACGGTGTGGGTGCGCATGAGGGAACGATAAGGTCGATCGCGGGCGCGCCGCCGGACTCGACGCGACTTTTTTCCGAAGCGGCGGAACCGAACCGGAACAGGGCGCGTCGAACCAAGTGGATGACGTACTCTGCCTGGGAACAACAGATGGGGGAAGTTCTGATGCGAAAGATGTCGGCGGACACGGAGGGCATCGCCGCCTATGGTGCGACCGCCCACGTCATGGCGGGCGAGATGGCGGCGGCGGGGGTCAGCGCGGCCGCGGCGGAGCCCGCGTTGCTAGGCCCGATCATGGGACTCATCGGCGCCGATTTCATGGCGGCCTACACCGCGGCGCACGCCGGGCACGTCGCCGCGATCGGCCAGCTGTCGGCGGTGCTGACCAGCATGGGTGGAGCGGCCACCGGCGCGGCGACCGTCCTCACCGAGACCGATACCTCCACCGCGAGCGCGCTGCAGAACGCGGCCACCGAACTGGAGTGAGCCTGTGATCGATATCAACGCGCTGGCCAAACCGATCCTGGACCTGCTCGCCAGCTTCGGCACCGGCGTGCTGCCCGCCGGCGGTCCCACCGACGCGCTGCGCAGCACCTCGTCCGTGGTCGACCAGATCCACCAGATGGGTCGCGACAGCATCAACGGGATGAACGCGGCGTGGGATGGCCGCGCCGCCGACGCCGCCACCGCCAAGGCGCTGCGGGTGCAGACCTCCGCGGCCACCATCTCCGATCGCGGCAACGAGATGGCCACCGTGGTGAACCAGGCCGCCGCCGAGGTGGAGACGGGCCAGAAAGAACTCACCGATATCGCGCAGTCGTTCGTGAACACCGCGGCGAGCATGGGTCCGGCCTTGGCGACGCCACAGGGATTGACGGTGCTCGTCGGCTCGGCGATCGACCATCTCGGCCAAGCGCTCAACGTGGTCGGCCGGGTGCAGAACGAGTTGCACACGCAAACCGCGTCGATGAACGAGCTGACCCCGCCGCCACCGACCCCGCCGCCCTCCGGACTGCCCGTCGCCGCCGCCTCCGGCGTCCAGCAGGTGGTTTCCACCGCATCCGGCGTGCTCACCGGCGCGGGCCAGATGATGAGCACCGCGATGAGCTCACCCCGCTCCCCAGGCACTCCCGGGACCACGCGGGGCACGCCGGGTGTGCCCCGGCCCGACACCGGTTCGGGGACGGCCGACGACGGCAAGGGCGTGAAGATCACGCTGCCCGACGGCAGCGTCGTGGAGGCGCCGAACGAGCAGGCCGCCACGGCGGTCCGCTCGGCGATCGGCACCCTCGGCACCCCCTACGTCTGGGGCGGCAACACCCCTGGCGCGGGACTGGATTGCAGCGGGCTCACCAAGTACGCCTACAGCGAGGCCGGCGTCGACCTGCCCCGGCTCGCCGCCGAGCAGGGCAACGGGGCCACACCGGTGTCCCCCGGCGACCTGATGCCCGGCGACCTCGCGATCTGGGATGGCCACGTGGCCATGGTGATCGGCAACGGGCAGTTCGTCGAGGCGGGTGACCCGGTCCAGATCAGCTCGATTCGAACGGAGAACTCAGGTATGGACTTCTACGGTTTCTACAGGCCCACAGCATGACCCAACCGCAAATCCCCAACGTCACCGTCGCGGCCAGCAGCAACCGCTCGGGCACCATCTCGGTGCGGGCGACCGACCAGGGCATGCCGGTGGAGATCAAGTTCGAGCGCAGCGAATACCGTTACGGCGCACAGTCGCTCGCCAACGAGATCCTGCGGCTCACCCAGCGCTCCGCCATCGCGGCGCGGGCGCGGCGGCGCGAACTGCTCGCCGAGGCGGGCATGCCCGCGGACATCCTCGACCGGCTCGGCCTGCCCACCCGCCAACAGGCGGTGGACGAGCTGGACCGGATCGACGACGCGGACACAGGTCCGACGAGCTGGATGAGGCCGGTGTGAACGAGCCGGGCGCCACCGAGGTGGAAGGTATGAGGAAGCTGGAGCCGAGCGCCAGCGAGGTGGAAGCGGCATGAGGGAGCGAAGCGAGCGAATCATGGACACAGCCGCGTTCGCGGTCATGCTGGAGCCGAGCGCCAGCGAGGTGGAAGCATGACCGCGGAAATGGACGCCCTGGTCGCCTCGGCGACCCAGAAGCTGGAGGCGCTGGAGGCGGCGCTGTACGGGCTGAAGCAGGTGCGCGGACGGTTCACCAGCGAGGACGGCGCGGTGAGCGTCGAGGTGAACAGCGATGGCGCGCTCGTGGGTCTGACGCTGGCGGAATCGGTCACGTCGCTGCCGCCCGCCGAGGTCGGACAGCTGATCGTCTGGGCGTGCCGGCAGGCCGCCGAGGACGCCGGCGCACAGCGGTCCAAGGTCGTTGCGACACTGAACGAGTCGTTCGTCCCGGCCGGGCAGCCGCCCGGAGCGACGAATGGGGGCGGGCCGGATAGTGCCTGACGCGGAAGGTCGATAGGCTTCCGCACATGGCTTCTGGAGACATCGTCCCGATCGAGCTCGGCCTGACCGACGGCGATCTCGTCACCCTGTGGGCACCGCGCTGGCGAGACGGTGACGACGAGTGGGAGGCGTTCCTCGGACACGAGGACGCTCTCTACGGTTTCGAGTCCGTTGCTGAGCTGGCCGCGTTCATCCGCACCAACTCCGACAACGACCTCGTCGACCATCCGGCATGGAAAGTCGTCGCGGGTCTCTCGGCCGTCGAACTGGAGCCGGAGGAGAATTTCACCTTCGACCTGGTCGCGGTGCCCGAACTGGCCGCGGGCGAGCCCGACGTGGACACCGTCGCCGAGCTGGAGGACACCCTCGGCATGGTGCGCAACATCGGCGAGGTCTGTGAACTGGAGACGGTGACCAAGTTCTTCGGTTCGCATCCGGTGCTCGGCGCGCTGCCCGGTGGGGTGAGCGCCTTCGTCGGGCGCGACGGCGAGGAGCTGTGGGACCAGATCGGCGCGGCCATCGCCAAGGGCTGGGACGACGTCTTGGATGCCATCGACTCCGTAGTGCAGACCCCTGAGGTCGACGCCGAGGCGGTCGCGGTGGCCGAGGCCGAACTCCTGGCCGCCGAGGAGAACGTGGTCGACGCCGACGACGCGGCCGACAGCGACGAGGAGGAGGAGTTCGAGCCCGTCGACCTCGACGACGACGAGGAGGAGGACGAGGACGAGTCGTTCTGGCACGAGGTCGGCATCGACCCGATCAAGATCGTCACCTCCGACGGCAGCGTCTTCACGCTGCGCTGTTACCTGGACGACGAACCGATCTTCCTCGGCGCAAAGGGCTCGATCACGGTGTTCCCCTCCGAGCGCGCACTGGCCCGGTACCTCGCCGACGACCACGAACACGACCTGGCCCGGGTGAGCACCTTCGCCGACGTGCAGACCGCGGCGGTGGACGGCTCGCTGGAGGTCGAGGTCACCGACGAGAACGTGTACGTGCTGCCCGGCCTGACCGAGGACTTGGCGGAGGGACCGGAAGCGGTCGACATCGAACAACTCGACTTGGCGGTCGAGCTGTTCACCGACGCCGCCGACTACGCCGACGACGACACCGTCGAGCGGGCGCTGGCGCAATCCACCCCGCTGGGCTGGTACGTCTCCTACCTGCTGAATCCCGATCCGACCCGGTTGGCGCCCAACCCGCCGTTCACCGCCGAGGCACAGGCGTGGCGGGAGCTGGAACGCAACCTGGAGTCCCGGCTCGACAAGCAGTAACTAGGTCAACCGGATCCAGACCTGCTCGGCTTGTCCGAGCAGGCGTTCGTCGACGCCGTAGACGGCGGTCGAGGCGAAGCATTTGCGGCCCTGCTCACCGTGGTACTCCCCCACGACTACGCAGCGCTCCCCGACCTGCGGCAGGCCGTGCACGGTGGCGGTCATCGAACCGAGCAGGGCGGGACGGTCGAGCATGCCGGGTAGCGACCAGCCGCCGGGGCAGTCCATCGCGGCCCACAGCAGCGCTGGTCTCAGCGGCACGGTGTCGTCCGGTATCCACGATGCGGCTACTCGGTTCTCGCCCACCCGGCCGGGTTCGATGCGCAGGCCATCCGTGCGACCGCTGCCGCAGACGAAGCAGGACGCGAACATCTCGATGCTCACATAGGTGTCCGACGCCGCGACCGCTTCGGCGAACGGGACGGGACGCGGCGCGTCCCGCTCGAGTTCGCCGCCGATCGACTCCGCGATCAGCGTGTCACCGTCGTAGAGCCGTCCGTCGCGCACGTCGAGCGGCGTCTCCAGCGGCGGGCGGCTGCGCAGGATTACGGTCACGGTCTCCTCGTCGCACTGCTCGGCGAGCAAACCGGCCACGTAACCACCGTTGCCGGAGTCGGGCGGACCGTTGAACCGACCGGAGATGCGCAATGTCGCCATGATCGTCACGCTAGCGAACCGAGCTATCCGATCAACACCGCGTATCCGGGCTTGATGATGTCGTCGATGATCCGCAGCCGTTCGGGGAACGGGATGAACGCCGACTTCATGGCGTTGATGGTGAACCGTTCCAGATCGCTCCATCCGTAACCGAACGTCTCGACCAGCTTGAGCATCTCCTTGCTCATGCTGGTGTCGCTCATCAGCCGGTTGTCGGTGTTGACCGTGACGCGGAAGCGCAGCCGGGCCAGCAGGTCGAAGGGGTGCTTGTCCAACGAGGGCACGGCGCCGGTCTGCACGTTCGACGAGGGACACAGCTCCAGCGGAATGCGCATGTCCCGGACATAGTTGGCGACCACCCCGAGCCGCGCGTTCTCGATCGCGCCGGGCACGCTGATGTCGTCGGTGATCCGCACGCCGTGCCCGAGCCGGTCGCAGCCGCAGAAGGCCAGCGCCTCGTGGATGGACGGCAGACCGAACGCCTCCCCCGCGTGGATGGTGAAATGCGCGCTGTGGGCACGCATGTATTCGAACGCGTCGAGATGCCTGCTCGGCGGGAAGCCCGCCTCCGCGCCCGCGATGTCGAAGCCGCCGACGCCGCGATCACGGAAGCGCACCGCGAGTTCGGCGATCTCCCGCGAGCGCGCGGCATGCCGCATCGCGGTGAGCAGGCAGGTCACCACGATGGTGTGGCCTTGCGCGGCGGCGGCCGCCTCGCCCTCGCGGAAACCGGCAAGGGTGTGTTCGACCACCTCGTCCAGCGTGAGCCCGCGCTCCAAGTGCTGTTCGGGGGCGAAGCGCACCTCCGCGTACACCACGCCGTCGGCGGCGAGGTCCTCGGCGCATTCGCGGGCGACCCGGCGCAGGCCCTCAGGGGTTTGCATCACGGCGACCGTGTGGTCGAAGGTCTCCAGGTACCGTTCCAGCGATCCGCTGTCGGCCGAGTCCCGGAACCAGGCCGCGAGCGACGCCTCATCGGTGGCGGGTAGGTCGTCGTAACCGCTGTGCGCGGCCAGCTCGAGCACCGTGGCGGGCCGCAGACCACCGTCGAGGTGATCGTGCAGCAGCGCTTTCGGCGCCTGTCGGATCGAGGCAAGGGTCAGAGGCATCGGTCCAGTCATGTATCGACGGTAGCCGCAGCGCGCCGAAACGGCAGCGGACTGCCGGCGTGGCAACCATCTCGTTGCCGACCGGATGCGGGCCGGTCCACAACGCGACACCAGCCGGACCGATACCACCGGCCCGGTGCGAGCGAAATGACCCGGCTCGACGGTTGCCACCGCGCGAACTCGGGTCCTCTCGACAGCGGTAATTTCGCACCGGGCCGAGATAGGCGCGTGCCGCCCGCCGCGATCAGCGCTGGACCAAGCTGTACACCGCGCTTCGGCCCGGGGAGGCTACGGCGCCACGACGATGAACGAGCGAGCCGCCCTTCCCATCGATCAAGCCACGATCGATCCGGCCACGATCCGATCGAGGATCAATGGTGCGGGTGCGAGCACGTGCGCGGTGTCGATGGTGACGGCATCGCGCAGGGCCGCGGCGGCACCCGCGAATGCCTCGGGGGTGTCGGTGTGCATGGTGAGCAGCGGCTGTCCCACGGTGACGGCGTCGCCCGGCTTCGCGTGCATTTCGACCCCGGCGCCGAATTGCACCGGATCGCCCTGACGCGCGCGGCCCGCGCCCAGCCGCCAGGCGGCGATACCGACACCCATCGCGTCGAGCCTGGTCAGCACGCCGTCGGCGTCGGCGCGGATGATCTCGGTGTGCGCGGCGACGGGTAGTGGCGCGTCCGGGTCGCCGCCTTGGGCGCGGATCATCGCGCGCCATTGGTCCATCGCCCGGCCATCGGCCAGCACGTCGGCGGGATCGACGTCGAGCCCGGCCACCGCGACCATCTCACGGGCCAGGGTGAGGGTCAGTTCCACCACGTCGGCGGGCCCACCACCCGCGAGCACCTCCACCGATTCCGCGACCTCGAGGGCATTGCCCGCGGTCCGGCCGAGCGGGGTATCCATGGCGGTGAGCAGCGCCACCGTCCGCACGCCCGCGTCGGCGCCCAGCGTGACCATGGCCGTGGCCAGCTCACGCGCCCCGTCGAGTGTCTTCAGGAAGGCACCGGAGCCCACCTTGACGTCCAGTACCAGCGCCGCGGTGCCCTCGGCGATCTTCTTGCTCATGATCGAACTGGCGATGAGCGGGATCGATTCCACCGTGCCGGTGACGTCGCGCAGGGCGTAGAGCCGTTTGTCCGCGGGCGCGAGGTCCGCACCTGCCGCGCATACCACCGCGCCGATGCCCGGGTCGGCCAGCAGGTCGCGCATTCGCGACACCGGCACGTCCGCCCGCCAGCCGGGGATGGATTCCAGCTTGTCCAGGGTGCCTCCGGTGTGGCCGAGACCGCGCCCGGACAACTGCGGCACCGCGGCGCCGCACGCGGCAACCAGCGGCGCCAGCGGCAGCGTGATCTTGTCGCCGACCCCGCCGGTCGAGTGCTTGTCCACGGTCGGTCGCGGCACGCCGGTGAGGTCCATGCGCCGTCCGGAGGCGATCATCGCGGCCGTCCACCTCACCGTCTCGCGCCGCGTCATCCCGCGCCAGACAATCGCCATGGCCAGCGCCGACATCTGCTCGTCGGCCACCGCGCCGCGGGTGAACCCGTCGATCACCCAGTCGATCTGCGCGTCGGAGAGTTCCCCACCGTCACGCTTGGTCCTGATGATCGAAACCGCGTCCAGTGCCGTCACATTCGTCAGTCTGGCATGTGCGGCGCCGACCCTGGGTTCCTGTCTGTGGCAGGGGCCGGCCTCGCCCCATCATTCGTCACACCTGACCGGCGTCCAGGTCGTCGGGGCCGAAGGCATCCGGGAGCAGCGTGCGCAGCGGCACCGCCCCCGCCTTGTGATCGACCAAGAGGTCGGCTCCACCGTGCTCGTAGAGCAATTGGCGGCAGCGCCCGCAGGGCATCAGGATTTCGCCGCGAGAATCGGTCACCGAGACCGCCAGAAGGCGACCCCCACCCCCCGAAATCAAGTTACCGATGAGTACACATTCGGCACACAGGCCCAATCCATATGAGACATTCTCCACATTGCAACCGCTCACAATTCGGCCATCGGAACTGAGAGCCGCGGCGCCGACCGGAAACCTCGAGTAGGGTGCATAGGCGTTCCGCATAACTCGAATTGCATTGTCGCGCAACAGATTCCAGTTGATTTGCGACATGGCGAACCCCTCTCGAACCGAGCCGAAGATGGCCGCGCGAGGGCCAGGACAGAACCCCGCGCATGTCGAGAAAGGTAAACCTAACCCGATCCTTTGTCGCGCAACGCACGGCACGCCGAATTAGTTCCGGGATTGCTGGGGGATTAGAGTCCAGAACAGATCGGTTCAGGTTCCCCGCGACGGGCCGGAGTACAGCCACCTGGGCATTCGCCCCCAACGCCGCCGGCGTCGGACCTGAAACCGGGTCCATCAACGACGTTGGAGGCACCGCACTCTATGACCACGATTGAAGCTCCGGCCCCGCCGAAGCGGAAGACGCTGTACCGAGGCGACCCCGGAATGTGGTCGTGGGCGCTGCACCGGATCACCGGCGTCACCATCTTCTTCTTCCTCTTCGTCCACGTGCTGGACACCGCGCTGGTGCGCGTCAGCCCGGAGACCTACAACGAGGCGATCGAGATCTACAAGACGCCCATCGTCGCGTTGATGGAGATGGGCTTGGTCGCGGTCGTGCTGTTCCATGCGCTCAACGGCGTCCGCGTGATCCTGGTGGACTTCTGGTCCAAGGGCCCGAAGTACCAGCGCCTGATGCTCTGGATCGTCCTCGCGGCGTGGTTCCTGCTGGCCGTTCCCGCTGTCGGGCGCCAGTTCGTCTACTTGTTCACGGAGCACTGATAATGAGCGAGCGAAGCGAGCGACCAATGAACACAGCCGCCAGTGCGGTCATGCCGGAGCCGAGCGCCAGCGAGGTGCAGGCATGAGCGCACCTGTTCTCGGCAAGTCGTACGACCGCCCGGCCAGCCTGGATCTGCCCCGCTCGCCGCGCGCCCGCTCGACCAACAACTTCGAGAAGTACGCCTGGCTGTTCATGCGCTTCTCCGGCCTGCTGCTGATCGTGCTCGTGCTCGGTCACATGGCGATCATGCTGCTGCTCGACGGCGGCGTGAAGCGGCTCAACTTCGCCTTCGTCGCTGGGCGCTGGTCCAGCCCGTTCTGGCAGTTCTGGGACCTGAGCATGCTGTGGCTGGCACAGCTGCACGGTGGTAACGGTCTGCGCACCGTCATCGACGACTACTCCCGCAAGGACTCGACCCGGTTCTGGCTCAAGACCCTGCTGGCCATCTCGATGATCCTGGTCATGAGCGTGGGCACCTACGTCATCTTCACCTTCGACCCCAACATCAGTTAGGAACAGGCCCCCTCGATGAGTGAGTCCCGACCGATTCAGGAGCACCGCTACGACGTCGTGATCGTCGGCGCGGGTGGCGCGGGCATGCGCGCCGCGATCGAGGCCGGCCCGCGGGTTCGGACGGCGGTGCTGACCAAGCTGTACCCGACCCGCAGCCACACCGGCGCGGCGCAGGGCGGCATGTGCGCCGCGCTGGCCAACGTCGAAGAGGACAACTGGGAGTGGCACACCTTCGACACCGTCAAGGGTGGTGACTACCTGGTCGACCAGGACGCCGCGGAGATCATGGCCAAGGAGGCCATCGACGCGGTGCTCGACCTGGAGAAGATGGGCCTGCCGTTCAACCGCACGCCCGAAGGCAAGATCGACCAGCGGCGCTTCGGCGGCCACACCCGCGATCACGGCAAGGCCCCGGTCCGCCGCGCGTGCTACGCCGCCGACCGTACCGGCCACATGATCCTGCAGACGCTGTACCAGAACTGCGTCAAGCACGACGTGGAGTTCTTCAACGAGTTCTACGTGCTGGATCTGGTGCTGACCGAGACCGATCGCGGTCCGGTCGCCACCGGCGTGATCGCCTACGAGCTGGCCACCGGCGAGATCCACGTCTTCCACGCGAAGTCGATCGTGTTCGCCACCGGCGGCTCCGGCCGGATGTACAAGACCACCTCGAACGCGCACACGCTGACCGGCGACGGCATGGCGATCGTGTTCCGCAAGGGTCTCCCGCTGGAGGACATGGAGTTCCACCAGTTCCATCCGACGGGTCTGGCCGGGCTCGGCATCCTGATCTCCGAGGCCGTCCGCGGCGAAGGCGGGATTCTGCGCAACGCCGACGGCGAGCGCTTCATGGAGCGCTACGCGCCCACCATCAAGGACCTCGCGCCGCGCGACATCGTCGCCCGCTCGATGGTGCTCGAGGTGCTGGAGGGCCGCGGCGCCGGACCGAACAAGGACTACGTCTACATCGACGTGACCCATCTCGGCGAGGACGTGCTCGAGGAGAAGCTGCCCGACATCACCGAGTTCTCCCGCACCTACCTCGGTGTGGACCCGGTGAAGGAACTGGTGCCGGTGTTCCCGACCTGTCACTACGTGATGGGTGGCATCCCGACCCGCATCCGCGGTGAGGTACTGCGCAATAACACCGATATCGTCCCGGGCCTGTACGCCGCGGGCGAGTGCGCGTGCGTCTCGGTGCACGGCGCCAACCGGCTCGGCACCAACTCGCTGTTGGACATCAACGTGTTCGGCCGGCGCGCCGGTATCGCCGCCGCGGAGTACGCGCAGCGCAGCGAGTTCGTCGAGCTGCCGGAGAACCCGGCGCAGATGGTGCAGGACTGGCTCGCCCAGCTGCTGAGCGAGCACGGTGACGAGCGGGTCGCCGACATCCGCACCGAGCTGCAGCGGTCGATGGACAACAACGCCTCGGTGTTCCGCACCGAGGACACGCTCAAGCAGGCGCTCACCGATATCCACGCGCTCAAGGAGCGGTACGCGCGGATCAGCGTGCAGGACAAGGGCAAGCGCTACAACAGTGACCTGCTCGAGGCCGTCGAGCTCGGCTTCCTGCTCGAGCTGGCCGAAGTCACCGTGGTCGGCGCGCTCAACCGCAAGGAATCGCGCGGCGGCCACGCCCGCGAGGACTACCCGGACCGCGACGACGTGAACTTCATGCGGCACACGATGGCCTACAAGGAAGGCGCGGATCTCCTCTCGGACATCCGCCTGGACTTCAAGCCGGTGGTGCAGACCCGTTACGAGCCGATGGAGCGTAAGTACTGATGACTGCTGTTGCCGAAGCACCCTCTTCGCAGAAGCCCGCTCCGGTCCCCGAGGGCTCGGTGATGATCACCGTCAAGGTGGCCCGGTTCAACCCGGAGGACGAGAAGGGTGCGCACTGGGAATCCTTCCAGGTGCCGGTCCTGTCGACCGACCGCTTCCTGAACGTGCTGATCTACATCAAGTCCTACCTGGACGGCACGCTCACCTTCCGCCGCTCCTGCGCGCACGGCGTGTGTGGTTCCGACGCCATGCGCATCAACGGCGTCAACCGGCTGGCCTGCAAGGTCCTGATGAAGGACATGCTGCCCAAGAGCGGCAAGCCGATCACCGTCACCGTCGAGCCGATCCGCGGCCTGCCCGTGGAGAAGGACCTCGTGGTGGACATGGAGCCGTTCTTCGACGCGTTCCGCGCGGTGAAGCCCTACCTGATCACCTCGGGTAACGAACCCACCCGCGAACGCATCCAGAGCCAGGCCGACCGCGCCCGGTTCGACGACACCACCAAGTGCATCCTGTGCGCCTGCTGCACCACCTCCTGCCCCGTGTACTGGAGCGACGGCAGCTACTTCGGCCCGGCCGCGATCGTGAACGCCCACCGCTTCATCTTCGACAGCCGCGACGAAGCCGCCCGCGAACGTCTCGACATCCTCAACGACGTCGAAGGCGTCTGGCGCTGCCGCACCACCTTCAACTGCACCGACGCCTGCCCCCGCGGCATCGAAGTCACCAAGGCCATCCAAGAAGTCAAACGAGCCCTGCTCTTCACCCGCTGACCCAGGCACCAACGCCGAAGGCCGCCTCCATCAACAGATGAAGGCGGCCTTCGCCATTTCCATCAGCGAGTTGCTTCCGCCATCGAACGCTCGATCACCTCGAAGGTGTCGGCATCCGTCTCCTGCTGCCACTCTGGCAACTGATCCCAATCCGCCACATAGCCCGGCTTCGGGTCGGGAATGTGCTTGTAGATCTGCGCGATCCAGCACAGCGCGAGCCATCTACCCTTCTGCGTCCGGCTGAGCTTGCTCGTATTCCCATCGCTGGCCGCTACGAAGGCGGCCACTTGGTCGTAGACGGCAATCGCAATCTGACAGGCGAAGCCGTCGTACTAACAGTGCCCGGAAGGCCGCATCGCTCGAGGCGGCTTTCGCCATTCGCCATCAGCGCATCGGGTACCCCGGCGCGCTGGCCCATTTCTCGCCTGCGATCACGACGTGGTCGAGGAAGCGGAGGCCTACGGTGTGTGCGGCTTCGGTGAGGATGGTGGTGGCGCGGCGGTCGTCGGGGCTGGGGGTGGGATCGCCGGAGGGGTGGTTGTGGACGACGGCGAAGGCGCGGCCGTCGTGGCGCAGGACCGTGTTCAGGATTTCCCGGACCGGGACGGCGACCTGGTCGACGGCACCTTCTGCGACGAAAACCTTGTGGCGCAACCGGTTCTGCGTGTCGCATACCAGCACGAGCAGTCGCTCCACGCGGGCGCCGGTGAACTGCGGACGGGCCGCGGCGGCCACGTCGGCGGCGCTGGTCAACCGGGACGAGGTGTCCGGGCCGCCGCGCGCTCGGGCTCCGAGGTGGAACGCGGCGATGATCGCGGCCGCCTTCGCCACGCCGATCCCGGCCCGCCGGGACAACTCCTCCGGACGCGCGGATGCCAATCCGGGCAGCCCGTCGTGCTCGACCAGCAACTCCGCCGCCAGATCCAGCGCGCTCGCGCCACGCCTGCCGTGCCGCAGCAGCAGTGCGAGCAACTCCGCGTCGCTGAGCGCCTGCGGTCCGAGCAACAGCAACCGCTCGCGCGGCCGCTGCGCGACGGGCACATCGACAAGAGAGACCGCCATGACTCCACCCCTCGGTCCGGCCAACAGTGCCCGGGATTCTGCCAGCCACCACCGACACCTCGTGCGGAGCCGGTGTCCCGCGGCATGCATCGAAGCAGGACAACCCATATGCTGAGAAGCGGTTCGGTAGCCAAGTCGGTCCGTGAGCTGGGAGTTGATGGGCGATGTGGTACCTGAAGGCGCAATGGCATCACGACTTCGACGACGAGCCGGTGGAGATGCTCAGCGAGATCGCCGACGACGGCTTCGAGGTGCGTAAGGTCGAGATCTTTTCCAACGGCCACATGGACTGGGCCGATGCCGGTCGCGGCACCGGCACGACCGCGATCAGTCAGATGCCGATCCCCACGGTGGACGAGATCGATACCCAGTTCGAGTATTCCGCCGTCGAGGTCGATTCTCGGGAGTTCGAGACCGTCTGGCTGCGTGCTCTCGAGCAGACAGCACCCGGCACGCAATAGGGTGCTTCATACGGCGCGTGCTCAGGCCGGGAGCCTAGCGCTCGACGGCCGCAGCCTCCGGCTCAGGAAGGGCGGAGAAGGCCTTCGCGGCGAGCTTCTCCAGGTGGTGCAACTGCCGCTCGTGCACGACGATTCGGCGTAGAGCCTCGTTGATGGTGGCATCGCTCGTCGCCGTGCCCATGATGGCGGCGGCAGCGGCGAGTAAATTCTGGTCGAGATCGATCCGCACGGATTTCATGCGTCCTCCTTCGTACATTCGCCATATTGCGGCATGACGCCCGCTCATGTCTGGCAAATCGCGAACTCGGACTTGCACCGATACCCTACGGGGGTAAAGTTCCTTGCATGGAACACAGGCACGACCCCTCCGCCGACCACGCCGCACACGCGCACGCTACGCACACGGCCGAACAGCACACCGCGGCGCACCCGTCGGCTACCTGGCGAATGGCAGCCATGGCGACATTGCACTGCCTCACCGGCTGCGCTATCGGCGAGGTCCTCGGCATGGTGATCGGCACCGCGCTGGGCTGGAACAACGCCGCGACCATGGCCCTGGCCATCGTGCTGGCCTTCCTGTTCGGCTACGCGTTCACCATGCGAAGTGTGCTGCGCGCGGGACTGCCGCTGGCCGCGGCCGTCAGCACCGCCCTCGCCGCCGACACCGTGTCGATCACCGTCATGGAGATCGTGGACAACGCGGTGATCCTCGCCGTCCCCGGCGCGATGGACGCCCACCTGAACAGCGCGCTGTTCTGGGTCACTCTCGCCTTCGCCTTCGCGGTGGCGTTCGTGGTGACCACGCCGGTGAACAAATGGATGATCGGACGCGGCAAGGGCCACGCGGTGGTGCATTCGCTGCACGGCGGGCACTGATCAGCACGCGGCCCAGCGTTTACTCGCGACATCGCTAAGAAGAAGCCCGTTCAGCTAGACACTTTGCTCAGCTGGACGGGCTTTTGTTGTCGACGGCGGTCAGCGGTGCTTGCATCGAAGTATGTTCACCGAGGCTCAGCTGTACTCGCCGGTCACCCGCACCGGCGACGACGTGACAGTGCACCTGAGCGACGAGCACCCCGGCGTGCACGACCCGGAGTACCGGGCCCGGCGCAACGCCATCGCCGCGCTGGCACTGGACTACGCGCCAGGAAAACCGCTCCCCCACATCGACTACACCGATGAGGAACAGCACGTGTGGCGGATCGTGTCGGCCGAACTCGCCCGCAAACACCGCGCCTATGCCAGCGCGGAGGTGCTCGCGGCCGCCGAGGCGCTCGCGCTGCCCACCGATCACATCCCGCAGCTGGACGAGGTGTCCGCGGCGCTCCAACCGCTGACCGGGTTCCGCTACGTCCCGGCCGCGGGCCTGGTGCCGTTGCGCGAGTTCTTCGGCTCCTTCGCCGATCGGGTCTTCCATTCCACCCAGTACATCCGGCATCACTCCGCGCCGCTGTACACGCCGGAGCCGGATGCCATCCACGAGATCATCGGGCACGCCAACCAGATCGCCAGCCCGCGCTTCGCGGCCGTCTACGCCGCGGTCGGCGCGGCGGTCGGCAGGCTGAGCACCGAGCGCGCGCTGAAGTTCCTCGCCGACGTCTTCTGGTTCTCGATGGAATTCGGCGTCGTCCGCGAACATGGCGAGGTCCGGTGCTATGGAGCGGGTCTGCTGTCGTCCTACGGCGAGATCGAGGAGTTCCGGCACGCCGAGCTGCGCCCGCTCGACATCGCCCAGATGGGAACCGCCATCTACGACATCACCCACTACCAGCCGATTCTGTACTGCGCGGAATCTATCGCCGAGATCGAGGACGTGATCGGCGGCTTCTTCGCGACCATGGACGACGACACACCCGATCGCTTGCGACCCGCCAGCCCCGCCGGAGCGCAGTAGGCCGGGCCGGGTCGGAAACCCTCAGGACTCCTGCCCGAGCGGCATGCCGGCGTCCAGGAAGTCCAACGTGCGGGTGATGTTCTCGACGTTCAACGGCGTGACCGTCGCCATGGCCAGGGCAGCGCCCGCCATCGCGCCCGCCGCCACTCGCACCTCGAAATCGTCGGCGGGCCTGCCGACGTGGTCGGCCAGCAAGACCGCGAGCAGATCGATGCTGCGGATGATCTCCCAGCCGATGGCCGACCGCAGCTCCGGCACGTGATAGAGCAGCGCCTGCCGCTCCTGCTCGAACGCCAGATCGGCCGGGGGCAGACTGCCGAAGACCTCGAGCACCGCGTTGCGTAAAGCGGTGAACGGTGAGATGTCGCGCGGCTGCCGTCGCAGCGACTCGATCATCGCCGGGTCGAGGTCGTCGGCGAGCACCAGCTGTTCCTTGGTCGGGAAGTAGCGGAAGAAGGTGCTCGGCGAGACATCGGCGGCCGCGGCGATCTGCTCGATCGTCGTCTCGTTGTAACCCTGCTCGCGGAACAGCCGGAACGCCTCCATGCGGATCGTCCGGCGGGTCCGTTCCTTCTTCCGCTCGCGCAGACCTTGCGACGTCCCGTTCGCGGGTAGGTCAACCGACATGGATCGATTCTGCCGCACTCGGCTCGGGCATCTGGCCGGGTCGCCGGGTGCGGACGAACGCCACGGCCAGCGCCGCCGCCAGCAGGCACAGTGCGGCGCAGGCCCACAACATCGCACTCATGCCGCCGACGAACGCGTTCTGCACGTGGTGCAGCATTGCCGGATCGCCCGACTCGTGCGCTGTCGCGACGCCCGCGTTGACACCGTCGGAAATCGGGTCGCGATTCAAGGCGCCGAGCTCCGAGCGGTAGCGGGTGGACAGCACGGTACCCAGCATCGCGACCCCGATGGTGCCTGCGGCCTGGCGCAGCGCCTGCAGCAGCGCGGAGCCGGACCCGGAACGCTCCGCGGTCAGCTCGCCCATCGCGACGCCCATGGCGGCGGGCATCACCAGGCCCATACCGGCGCCGAGCAGCGTCAGCCACACCGCGGTGAAGCCGTAGCCGCTGTCCACGGTGGTCAGCGCGCCCAGCGCCAGCGAACCGCCGAGCAACGCGAACCCGGCGGAGATCACCACGCGGATGCCCAGTTTCGGCAGGATCCGGTCGACCAGCCTGCTGCCCACCAGCAAACCTCCGATCAGCGGAAGCAGCCGCAGGCCGCTGCCGAGCGCGTCCACGCCGAGCACCGCCTGAAAGTACTGCGGCACGGTGAAGAACATGCCGAACATGGCGAAGTTCACCACGATGGAAAACGCCGTGCCCCAGCGGAATCCGTCGGCGGCGAACAAGCCGAGGTCGACCAGCGGATACGTGGTCCTGCGCTGCCAGGCCAGGAAAGCGCCGAGCAGCAGCACCCCGCCCGCGACGATCACCCAGGCGGGGGCGTCGCCCCAGCCTTCCTCGCCGAGCCGGATGAAGCCGTAGGTGAGCCCGAGCATGCCGGCGGCCGACAGCACGATGCCGGGCAGATCAATGCGGAAGCTGTGCGCGCTGCGCGATTCCGGTACCAGCGCCGCGACGGCGAGCGCGCCGATCACCACCATCGGCACGTTGATCAGGAACACCGAACCCCACCAGAAGTTGCGCAGCAACCATCCACCCACGATCGGTCCGAGTGGAAGTCCGATCGCCGTCGAGGTGATCCAGATGGTGAGCGCGCGCTGCCGCTCCGCTTGGTCGGGAAACATGTCGGGCAACACCGACATCGACAGCGGAATCATCGCCGCCGCCGCGATCCCGAGCAGGACGCGCGCCGCGATGAGCTGCCCCGGCGACGTGGCCACGGCGCAGGCGATCGACGCGATCCCGAACAGCACCAGCGCGGCCAGCAGGAACTTCTTGCGGCCGTAACGATCGCCGAGCGCGCCCGCCGGCAGCATCACGGCGGCCAGAGCCAGCGTGTACGCACTGCTGAACCATTGCAGCGCGGCGGTATTCGCGTTCAGGTCGACGGCGAGCGTGGGCAGGGCCACGGTCAGCACGGTGACGTCGAGCCCGATGGTCAGCATCGCGACCGCCAGCGCGCCGAGCGCGAGCCAACGGCGGGTCGAGTCGATCTTCATGACACCTCCAAAAGGAAAGCTACAACTTTTTGATAGTAACTCTCATTTGATATAGTGTGTCAATAATGTTCGGCGGGCTTGGGACATATGTGCGGCTGACCGGCGGAACCCTCGCTAGGCTCACTGCCGATGAAGATCACGGAGTTCCGCCGCCGCGCCGGGTTCTACGCGGGCGCCGTGCTGGCTGTCGTGGCGATCGGTGCGACGGCCGTGCCCGCACTCGCCGCGCCGACCACCACCACGCCGTTCACCACGCCGAATACCGACGGCTGCCCACAGAAGACGCTGCCGCCACCGCCGATCGATGCGTCCGAGGTGCCCGTGCCGGGTCAGCCGGCACCGGCGCCGCTGCCGATCCCGACGCCTCCGATCGGCGGCGCCCGGCTCGGCGAGTGCGGAGTCGTGCTACCGAGATCCGGACCGCCCGCACCACAGGACATTTCGGCGACGGCCTGGCTGGTGGCGGATCTGGACACCGGCGAGGTGATCGCGGCGAAGGACCCGCACGGGCGCTATCGGCCCGCGAGCACGATCAAGGTGCTGCTCGCCACGCTGGCGCTGCGGACACTGGATCTGAACAAGGTGGTGGTCGGGACCCGCGCCGACGCCGATGTGGACGGCACCAGGGTAGGCATCGGTCCCGGCGGTCGCTACACCAATCGCCAGCTCATGCAGGCGCTGATCATGGCCTCCGGCAACGACGCGGCGCACGCCATCGCCGCGCAACTGGGCGGCGACGCGGCCACCGTCGCGAGAATGAACGAGCTGGCGAAATCATTGCGCGCCATGGATACTCGCGCCGCCACGCCCTCCGGGCTGGACGGTCCCGGCATGAGCATCTCGGCCTACGACTTGGCCGTGCTGTTCCGCGAAGCCATGACCATCCCGCTGTTCGCCGAGCTGATCCACACCGAGCAGGCCGATTTCCCCGGTTACCCGGCGGATCCTGGAGTTCCCGGCGACACCGACCGTCCCGGATATCCGATCGGCAACGACAACCAGCTGCTCTACAACTACGAGGGCGCCCTCGGCGGCAAAACCGGCTTCACCGACGACGCGCGCCAGACCTTCGTCGCCGCCGCCCAGCGCGACGGCCGCAGACTCGTCGTCACCCTGTTGCAGGCCGAGGTGCGGCCGTTGCGCCCGTGGGAGCAGGCTGCCCGGCTGCTCGACTACGGCTTCGCGTTGCCCAGCGGCGCGTCGATCGGCAACCTGCCCGGCGCGGTGGTACCCCAACGTGACGCGGTGGTACCCCGGCGTGAACAGAGCGAAGTAGCCCTTGCCGCGCCACCCGCATCGGGAACCGACCCTTCCGCCATGCCTCTTGCCGAAGAGCGCCGTGTCGATACCAGGACCGTGCTGATCGCCGGCGGCGTCATCCTGGTCCTCGCCCTGCTGGCCGCGGCGCGCCGAGCCAATCGACGACGCTGATCAGCCAGGCGCGCAAGACAACTCGGCCTGCCCGCCGGTCACCGACGGCCGGGCAACCGGCGTAACCCCGAAAAGGCGAGGGCCGCAAGAGCACCGGCACCGAAGAAGGCGGCGCCCACACCCACCGAGACGTCGCGCGCGCTGGCCCGGGGCGCGATCACCGCGGGAGGAGGCGGGGGTATCTCGGCTTCCGGCTCGTTCTCGGCGGCGGTGGCGGCCCAGGCGGTGGCGAACAGGACGATGCGGTAGGTGACGTAGGTGAACACCATCAGACCGATGATCGAGCCGAACGTGGCGCCCGCCGGGCTGCTCAGCACCGATCGCAGGTAGATCGAGGCGACGATCTTGAACACCTCGAACGCCAGCGCGGCCAGCGCCGCCGCCTTGGCCGCGCTGGCCAGCGTGACGGGTTCGCGCGGCAGCCTGGCGATGACCCAGGCGAACACCGCCCAGGAGGCCAGGAACCCCAGCAGAGTCGACAGCAGGGTCAGCAACACCCCGGCGCCGGGTAGCTCGGCGAGACCGAGGTTGGTGAGCAGCCGCCTACCGAGGGCGCTCGACGCCAACGCCGACAGACCCAGCGAGACCACGAAGGCGAGACCGAGACCGACCAGCGCGCCGAGATCGGAGAGCTTGGTCACCAACCAGTTGCCGTCCGGGCTTTTCTGATCCCACTGCTCGGTGAGCGCGGCCCGCAGGTTGGCCATCCAGCCGAGGCCGGTGTAGACGCCGACCAGCAGACCGAGCACGCCGACCGTGCGCCGCGACTCGACCGCCTTGTCGACCAGGTCGTTGATCTGGTCGCCGAACGAGCCCGGAATATTCTCGACGATTTTGGCCTGCAATTCGCCGAGCAGCTCCGGATTGCTGGACAGGACAACGCCCGAGACCGCGAACGCGATCATCAGCAGCGGAAACAGCGATAGCACAGTGAAGTACGTGATACCGGCCGCGTAATAGTCACCACGTTGTCGCTGATAGCGCGCGGCCGTCCGGACCAGATGATCCAGCCACGGCCTCGTCTGAATCCGGCGTTCGATCCCTGCTTTGATGTTGTCGATCACCTGCACGCCGCGCCCCTTCGAACGAGAGACAGACCTCGCACGAAGCCTAGTGGGCGCAGCCGAGCTCCGGCCGAGGAAGCCGCGAACCGCGAGACAGGACTAGCGGCCCACCAAGCCGACCTGGTCGTATACCTGCGCGAGGGTGTTGCCCGCGATCTCCCGCGCACGCTCGGCTCCGGCGGCCAGGATGCGGTCGAGTTCGACCTGGTCGGACAGATACTCTTGCACCTTCGCCCGCAACGGCGTGATGAATTCCACCAGCGCGTCGGCGACGTCGGCCTTGAGCTCGCCGTAACCCTTGCCCTCGAAGTCCTTCTCCAGCGTGACGATCGGCGCCGCGGTCAGCGAACTCAGGATCACGAGCAGGTTGCTCACGCCCGGTTTGCCTTCGGGGTCGTAGCGGATCTCGCGTTCGGTATCGGTGACCGCCGATTTCACCTTCTTCGCGGTGATCTTCGGGTCATCGAGCAGGTTGATCAGGCCCGCGTCGGTGGAGGCCGACTTGCTCATCTTCGCGGTCGGGTCCTGCAGGTCGTAGATCTTCGCCGTGCCCTTGACGATATGCGCCTCCGGCACCACGAACGTCTTCTTGAACCGAGTGTTGAAGCGCTGAGCCAAATTCCGGGTCAGCTCCAAATGCTGGCGCTGATCCTCGCCGACCGGGACCTGATGGGCGCGATAGAGCAGGATGTCCGCGGCCATCAGCACCGGATAGGTGAACAGGCCGACGGTCGCGTTCTCCGCGCCCTGCTTCACCGACTTGTCCTTGAACTGGGTCATCCGGCTGGCCTCGCCGAAGCCGGTCACGCAGCTGAGCACCCAGGCCAGCTCGGCGTGCTCGGGCACCTGGCTCTGCACGAACAGGGTGGACTTCTTCGGGTCGATGCCGAGCGCGAGCAGCTGCGCGGCGGCGGCCAAGGTGTGCGCCTTCAGCTCCTTGGGATCCTGCGGCACCGTGATCGCGTGCAAATTCGGAATGAAATACAGCGCGTCGTAGTCGTCCTGCATGGTCACCCAGTACTGCAGCGCGCCAAGGTAGTTCCCGAGATGGAACGAGGAGCTGGTCGGCTGGATCCCGGACAGAACCCGCTGTTTGCGTTCGGCGGCCGGGGTGGGCGCAGGACTGGACATACCCCGATCTTCGCATGCGGCTCAAGCCGAATTTCGCTGCACCCAGTTGCGCGGATCGATCCCGGGCATGCTCGGCCGCCCGCTGCTGACCAGTTCGTGCTCGCGTTTGGAGAGCAATGTGTAGACCGGCGCGCTTGGCCCCGCCAGCGTGCCGCGCAGCACCGGAGGCACGAGCGGAACCGACACGTGCGCGGTGCGGACCGCCCGCGACAGCGCCTGGTAGGCGACCTCCTCGGCCACACCCCAGCGCATGCCGTACATCCGCCGGATCCGCGGCGGCAGGCTCCCCTGGACCAGCAGATAGAACGCGGAGGTGACCTGGTGCAGCGGCACACCCTGCGTGTAGGGCACCCGCTGACCGGCCAGGTAGGAGCCGACCAGCCGCGCCTCGTCGGTGAGGAACAGCTCGTCCGAGGCGAGGTAGCCGTCGAAGAAGGCGCGGAACTCCCGGTAGCCGCCCGGCGCCGCGTCCGCGGGCATGCCGAACAGCTCGGCCCAGCGTACGTAGTCCTGGTAGAGGCCCTCGCGCTCGCCATCGGTCATGGTGCGCACCAGCAGGTCGTACATCACCTCGGCCGAGTCGAAGGTGAACGCCATCGTCATGAACATCAGGTGTGGGTCGAGCGCGGAGTACCGGGTGCCCGCCGGATGCTCGGCGCCCGCGTCCTCGGGCAGTGTGCCGCGCACTTTGACGTGCTTCTTCCTGGTGAACGCCAGCGCGCGATCGGCCTCGGCCTTGCTGCCGAGGAACACCGCTTCGAACAGGTGCCCGGTCAGCGCGAGCCGGGTGTAGGGCGTCATCCGATGCTCGGTGTTCTCCGCGGTGCCGACGTAGAGCAGCGGATGCACCGCGCCGACGACCAAGGCGCGCAAGCCGTAGGTGAGCCCTACCGCGCGTTTGCTCATCACCCGCCGAATCATCGAGTGATCGCTGAAGTAGCCGGGCTCGGACATCGCCGCCTCCTCGTCGAGAGCATCTGGCAATAGCATCCACCAGATTTGCAATTCTGGCAATGGCCTCTACCAGAATTTCCGAGTGGCCGTCACGTCCCGCGACGAAGTCGCCAGCGGCGATCGCTCGGACGCGAGCCACAGGGGCCGCGAACACGCAGCGCCGCGGGCGCTGCCAATAGACTCGAACCGTGACGGCGCAACGGACCTACGGGGGCATCTCCGCGCAGGAGCGCCGGGCGCAGCGGCGCGCCGCGCTGCTGGAGGCGGCGCTGGAGATCATCGGCACCGAGGGGCTGGGGAAGCTGACCGTCTCCGGGTTGTGCGCGCGGGCCGGGCTGAACGAGCGGTACTACTACGAGAATTTCGACAGCCGCGACGCCGTGCTCGCCGCCCTGATCGACCGGATCGCCGAGGAGTTGGCCGACGCCATCCTCGCGGCCGTGCGCGCCGCCCCGGACGGACCTGTGCGGACGGACGGACCTGTGCGGACGGACGGACCCGTCCGGACGCCGGATACCCGCGCCACCGCGCACGCCGCGATCACCGCGGGCGTGCACCTGCTCACCGACGACCCGCGCAAGGCGAAGGTCGCTCTGATCGCGGGCATGGCGACACCGGAGCTGCGCGCCCGCACCACCGAAACCGTGCGCGTGTTCGCGCGAATGGTGGCGGCGGAAGGCATCGACTTCTACCGGATCAGCGACGCCGCGCCGGACCCGGCGATCGACTTCCGCGCCATGTATCTGGTCGGGGGACTAGTGCAGACGCTGACCGCCTGGCTGCAAGGCGATCTGGATCTCACCCGCGACCAACTGATCGAGCACACCGTCGACGTGTTCGTCCTGCTCGGCGAGGATCTGGCGAACAAGCTGCGGTGAGCGGGGGGCGTCACATGCGCAGCGACACGTCCTGGAGGTCGGGAGCGTCACCCTGCAGGACGACCCGGAAGAGCACGTCGCGCCGCGACCAATAGGCCGCGCAGTCGCGCATCGCCTCGGCGAACCAATCGCGTTCGACCAGCTCGTCGGTGAGCAACCCGGCCGAGTCGCGCACCACGGCAATGTATCCGGCCGCTTCGCCGATGCAGTCGTCCAGGTCGCGCAGGCATTCGTCGAACGCGTCCTTGTTCTCGCCGAAGTAGTACGGGAACTGGAACGCGGCGGCGAACTCGTCGAAAACCCGCGCGGTGGTGGGCATCTTCATGCCGCGTACCTCGCGCACCAGATACCCGGACGGCGCCCGGTCGCGCACAGCGCTGAACTCCGCGGCGTCGAGCGCGAGGGTTCCGAACGTGAGCCCCGGCGGGGCGAGCGTGGGGCTGGGCGGCGCCTCGTCCGCGTCGGGCCGGGCAAGGAACTGCGACAGCGTGACGGTCTTTGTCATCAGCGCATCCTCGTGAAGGTCTTGTAGTGGTCGCCGGTGTACCAGGCCGAGCCGTCGCTGCCGGTGACGATGCGTTCGGCGTCGCGGGATCGGCCGGCCTGCTTCGGATTGACGTCCCATTCCCGGTAGGTGATCGGCTTGCCTCCAGCGTCGGTGGCGGGCAGGTCGCCGCCACGGTTCATCCAGCGTTCGCCACCCTTGGTGCCGGGGGCGTTCGCCGAGTCGGGCCAGCGGCCCGCATCGATCTCCCGCAGCGTGGCGTAGGCGCGCTCCGGGACCCCGGCCGCCTGGGTGACCGGCGAGGCACTGTCCACGCCGCGCGGTGCGGTGGCGGGCGCGGCGACGGCGCTTGTCGCAGTGGTGGTCGCGGGGTCGAGCGAGCTGGAGGTGGTGATCCCGGTGCCGCGCAGGGCGAGCACCGCGACGATCAACGCGAGCGCGACCGCCCCGATCACGCCGAGGGCGCGAATCATCTTCGGCGCGGAGTTCATCGGTACTGCACCGTGACGGGCGCGTGGTCGGACCAGCGCTGATCGTAGGCGGCGGCCCGCTCTACCACGGCCGCTTTGGCGCGGGTGACCAGATCTCCGCGGGCCAGGTGGTAGTCGATGCGCCACCCGCTGTCGTTGTCGAACGCACGACCGCGGTAGGACCACCAGCTGTACGGGCCGTCCGCCCCGGGATGCAGGCCGCGCACCACGTCGACGTAGCCGGCGGCCAGCAGCTCGTCGATCCAGGCGCGCTCCGGTGGCAGGAACCCGGCCGACTTCAGGTTGCCCTTCCAGTTCTTCAGATCGCGCTCGGTGTGGGCGATGTTCCAGTCTCCCGCCACCACGAAGTCTCCGCTCCGCGCGGTCAGGTGGGCGCCGAGCTCAGCCATGAAGCGGTACTTCTCGTCCTGGCGCACGGTGCCCGCGTCGCCGGAATGCACGTACACACTCGCCACGGTGATGTCGTCGAAATCGGCCTCGAGGTAGCGGCCCGCGGCCCCGAATTCGCTGCTGCCGAAGCCGATTCGCACGGCACGCGGTGCGCGCCGGGACAGGATGCCGACACCCGCCCGGCCCTTGGACTCCGGCTCGGCGTGCGACAGCTGCCATCCCGCGTCGAGCGCGGGCGCAAGCGCGGCCATGACCTGCTCGTCGGTAGCGCGCGTTTCCTGCACGCAGACGATGTCGGACTCGGTGGCCGCGAGCCAGGCGAGCAGGCCCTTGCCCGCGGCCGCGCGGACACCGTTCACGTTCACTGTCGAGATGTAGGGCACTCCTCGACCGTACAATGCTGGTCTGATGAAGTCCCCCGGACACTGCCGTCCAGGAAGGGGTGAAGACGATGTCGTCCGACGCCTCCAAGTCCTCCTCCACCGCCGATCGCCCCGGCGCCCCCGCGCGAAGCTCCGCCGCACGCGGCTCCGCGAAGGCGGCGAACCCGCTCCAGCCGATCAAGGCGCTGCACGTCGGTTCCGGTGACCCGCTGCTGTTGCTGCACGGATTCATGATGTCGCCGCACTGCTGGGAGCAGACCGCGGCGCGACTGGCGACGCACTGCGAGGTGTTCGCGCCCGCGTTCCCGGGCCACTGGGGCGGCGCGCCCCTGGACGGCCGGTCCGTCGACGTGCAGTTTCTCGCCGACCGGGTCTGCGATCAGCTCGACGAATTGGGCTGGCGCACCTGCCATATCGCGGGCAACTCGCTCGGCGGCTGGGTCGGCGTCGAACTCGCCCGCCGCGGACGCGCTCGCACGCTGACACTGATCGCACCCGCGGGCGGCTGGCGCGCGCCCTCGCTGACCCAGCTGCGGATCAGCCTGAAATTCCTCTCCCTGGTTCCGCTCATCGGAATCGGCAAGCTGCTGGGCGGATTCGCGGCCGGTAATCCACTCGCCCAGCGCATCGCCCTGCTCGCGCTGAGCAAGCACGCCTCCGCGGTGTCGCGGCGCGATGCCGCCGCCGCCATCACGGCCGCGCTGAACTGCCCGGTCATGCTCCCGATGATCATCAGCGCACTGCGTGCGCCGGGACAGGACGATTTGTCCACGCTGCGAACGCCGGTCCGGCTGCTGCTGTCGGAGTACGACCGGGTCATCCCCAACCGCGTCTACGCCCGCCGCTACCTGAAGGAACTCCCCGAATCCGCCGACCGCATCCTGGTCAACGGCGTGGGCCACGTACCCATGCTGGAAGCGCCAGACCGCATCGCCACCCTGATCGCCGAGCACGTCTACGCCAGCCGCACCCGCCTGCGTGCGGTGTGAGCTGTGTTCGATATGCAGCGCCTGCGGCGGACCGGCGAATGTCGGTTCCCACAGCGGAGTTCCCGGACGCGCGCCGGTCCGGGAACTACCGGTCCGGGAACTACTGCGCGAGCAGGCCCTTGGCGATGTGGGTCACCTGGATCTCGTTGCTGCCCGCGTAGATCATGAGCGACTTGGCGTCGCGGGCGAGTTGCTCCACGCGATATTCGGTCATGTAGCCGTTGCCGCCGAAGAGCTGCACCGCCTCCATGGCGACCTCGGTGGCCGCCTCGGAGGCGTACAGCTTCATCGCGGACGCTTCGGCGAGCGTCGGCGGCTTGCCCGCCCGGCCGCGCTCCAGCGTGTTGAACACCATGTTCTGCACGTTGATCCGCGCGATCTCCATCTTGGCCAGCTTCAGCTGGACCAGCTGGAATCGCCCGATCTCCTGGCCCCAGAGCTTGCGGCTCTTGGCGTACTCCACGCACAGCCGATGGCATTCGTTGATGATGCCCAGCGCCATGAACGCGACGCCGATGCGCTCGGCGGTGAAACTGGAGCGCGCGCTCTCCCTGCCGTCGCCGCCTTTGTGCTCCTCGGTCTCGCCGAGCAGCCGGTCCCGGCCGACGCGCACGTTGTCGAAGAACAGCTCACCGGTCGGTGAGGCGTGCAGGCCCATCTTCTTGAACGGCTTGCCCTGGGTGAGCCCGGGCATGCCCTTGTCGAGCACGAAGGTGAGCACCTTGCGTTCGCGCTTGTCCCCGCCCGCCCCGTCGTCGAGCTTCGCGTAGACGATCATCACGTCGGCATAGGGGCCGTTGGTGATGAACGTCTTCTGGCCGTTGAGCAGGTAGTCCTCGCCGTCGCGCTTGACGTAGGTCTTCATCCCGCCGAAGGCGTCCGAGCCGGAATCCGGCTCGGTGATCGCCCACGCGGCCACCTTCCGCATGGTGACGATGTCCTCCAACCAGCGCTGCTTCTGCGCCAGCGTGCCGCGCGACATGATGGTGGTGGCGCCGAGACCGATGCTCACCCCCAGCGCGGTCACCAGGCCCATGCACACCCCGGACAACTCGCTGATCAGCACCGCCATCAGCGATTCCTGTCCGGCGAACGGGCTCGTCTTCGCTTTCTTCGCCGGCTTCGGCTCCCCAGCGGCGGCGGCCGCTTCTCGTTCCTGTTGCTTGGCCAGCATCTTCTGCACGGCTTCGCCACCCATGGCGTCGATACCGAATTCACCGAACAGCTTGCGGATGATCGGGTAGGGCGGCAGTTCGCCGCTGTCGAGCGCGTCCAGGTTGGGGCGGATCTCCTTGTCGATGAACGCTCGCACGGCATCGCGGATCAGCACATCGGTTTCAGACCATTCGAACATCGTCGTTCTCCTCACGTTCCGCCGAGGTCAGGGCAGCCGGGCGGCGATGTCGTCGATCAGCCACGGGCCCTCGGTCTCGATGGTCTTTACATCGTGCCAACCGGCCAGCTCGGAGATCGCGCCGCCCTGCACCGCGAACACCTTGCCGGTGATCGGGCAGGATTCCGAGGCCAGGTAGGCGACCAGCGGTGCGATATTGGCGGGGCTGAAGGCGTCGAACCCGTCGTCGGCCGCTGCCTCCGCCTCGGCCGCCATCATCTCGCCCATGCCGGGCGTGGCCAGGGTGAGCCGGGTGCGCGCGATCGGCGCGATCGCGTTGACCCGTACGCCGTAGCGCGCCAGCTCGTCGGCGGCGACCAGGGTCAGCGCGGCGATCCCCGCCTTGGCCGCGCCATAGTTGGCCTGGCCTGCGTTCGGGATGGTTGTGCCGGAGGCGGAGGCGGTGTTGATCACGGCGGCCTTGGGCTGGTTGCCCGCCTTGGACTGCTGCTTCCAGTAGGCGGCGGCATGGTGCAGCACGGCGGCGTGGCCCTTGAGGTGCACGGCGATCACCGCGTCCCACTGCTCCTCGGTCATGCCCGCGACAAACCCATCGCGCAGGATGCCCGCATTGTTGACCACGACGTCGAGCCCGCCGAACTCCGAAACGGCTCGAGCGACAAGCTTTTGCGCGCCATCCCAGGTCGCGATGTCGTCGTTGTCGGCCACGGCCTTGCCGCCCGCGGCGACGATCTCACGCACCACCTCCTGAGCGGGCCCGGAGTCGGTCCCCTCGCCCGCGTTGCTGCCGCCGAGATCGTTGACGACCACCGCGGCGCCTTCCTGCGCGAACAGCAGCGCGTGCTCGCGGCCGATGCCGCGGCCCGCTCCGGTGATGACGGCGACCCGTCCGGCCAGTGCGCCCATGTGTTGTCTCCTGAAGTCGTTGTGAATCCGGCGATGGGATGGGTGCGGCGGTGTCTCGTGCCGCCGCTTCGAATCAGTCGGCGATCTCCGCCAGACCGTCGCTGAGCACGACATCCTCGCCGCGCACGGTCTCGAACGCGTAGCTGGTGACGCCGTCGGCCGAACCGAGTCTCCAGATGCGGGTCTCCAGATCGTCACCAGGAAAGACCAGCTTGGCGAAGCGCACCGCGAATCGCTTCAGCCGGTGCACATCGGACTCCGCGACCTCGGTGAGCACCGCCCAGGACGCGAAAGCCATGGTGCACATCCCGTGCGCGATGATGCCGGGCAGCCCCGCGTCCTTGGCGACCTGCTCGTCCAAGTGCAACGGCACCGGATCATCGGATGCCGGTGCGTAGCGGAAGGTCTGGTCGTGGTCGACATGCTGCGCAACGACCGCGACCGGACGCTGCCCGCGCAGCCGTTCATCGAACTTGTGCGCCGCGGCGGCCGCACCGACCGTCTTACCCGCGTCGATATTGCGGAAGAACGCGGTCAAGTACTGATCGTTGACCGGTTCGCCGGTCTCGGTGCGGCATTCGATGCGGATGGTGATAGCCGTCCCGTTGGGGCGGCTGGTGTAACCGATCGCCTTGGCGCGCGAAACCAGCCGGTCGCCGGGACGGATGGCGCGATGGAAGTGGAAGTCCTGCTCTCCGTGCACCACTCGGCCGAATATGTCCATCGGCGCGACATCGATCACCGGCATCATCATGGCCTCGAAGACCGGGACGATGGCGAAGACAGCAGGCGCCACGGCCCCCTCGAGATGCGCGGCGATCGGATCGTTCGTCGCGGCCGCGTACTCCGCGGTCCGCTCGGCGGTAACCTCGAAACGCTCTTCGTCGCACCAGATTTCCAGTCCCGCGTCATCGAACTCGACGACGCGGGCGGCGGTGGTGTGCTCGCTCATGCCCTGCCCTTTCCGGCCCGAGCGGAGCCCTCCATGGTCACGCTCCGCTGCCGCCTCCGGGCCTGACCGCTCATGCCGAGGCCAGGGCGTCCAGTTGGGTCAGGGATCGGTCGAGCTGTTTGATGCCGTCCTTCTCCACCGCCTTGCCCAGCGCGCCCTTGATCAGCGCGCCCTCGAAGTCACCGGACACCAAGATCGTGCTGCCGTCGCCGTTGGCCCGTATGTCGAAGGTGAACTCGGTCTTCACCCCCGCCATCCCGGTGCCGCCCAGGGTCAGCTTGTGCGGCGCGGCCACCGAGACGATGGTCCACTCCAACTTGTTCGCCATCCCGAGCATGACGATCTTGGCGACCAGCTTCGCGCCTTCGCTCAGCACGGCGGGCGGCTCCTCCATGAACCGCTCATGGATGGTGAACCACTTGTCCCAGGTCTGCGGGTCGGAGACGACCGCCCACAGCGCCTCGGGCGTGGCGTTGACGTCTTTGCTGGCTTCGATGTGTCCCATGTGTCCTGTTCCTCGAATCAGTCCGCGGCCGCGCCGGATTCAGCGAACGGCCCGCTGATAGGCGGTGACGACGGCAGCGCCGCCGAGGCCGATGTTGTGTTGCAGGGCGGCGGTGACGTTGTCCACCTGGCGCTTGCCCGCGGCGCCCCGTAGCTGCCAGGTCAACTCGGCGCACTGCGCCAGACCGGTCGCGCCGAGCGGATGGCCCTTGGAGATCAAGCCGCCGGACGGATTCACCACCCATGTGCCGCCGTACGTTGTCTGGTTGTCATCGATCAACCGCCCGGCCTCGCCCTCGCCGCACAGGCCGAGCGCTTCGTAGAGCAGCAGTTCGTTGGCGGAGAAGCAGTCGTGCAGCTCGATGACCTGGAAATCCTCCGGGCCGAGGCCCGACTGCCGGTAAACCTTCCGCGCCGCTTGGACATTCATGTCGTAGCCGATGATGTTCTTGGCGGTGTCGTCGAAGGTCGAGGCGAAGTCGGTGGTCATGGCCTGGCCGACGATCTCGACCGCCTGCCCGGCGAGATCGTGGGTGTCCACGAAGTCCTCGCTCGCCAGGATCACCGCGCCGGACCCGTCGGAGGTGGGCGAGCACTGCAGTTTGGTGAGCGGGTCGTAGATCATCCGGGAGGCGAGGATGTCCTCGAGCGTGTACTCGTCCTGGAACTGCGAGTACGGGTTGTGCACCGAGTGCTTGTGGTTCTTGTGGCCGATCTTCGCGAAGTGCTCGGCGGTGGTGCCGTACTGCTTCATGTGCTCGCGGCCCGCCGCGCCGAACATCCACGGCGCCACCGGGAACAGCACCTCGGAGATCTCGGCGAGCGCCACGACGTGCTTGGCCATCGGCTGCTCGCGGTCGTCCCAGGTGGACCCGAGCGAGCCGGGCTGCATCTTCTCGAAGCCCAGCGCCAGCGTGCACTCGGCCAGTCCGCCCCGGATCGCCTGCGCCGCGAGATACAGCGCCGTCGAGCCGGTGGAGCAGTTGTTGTTCACGTTGACCACCGGGATACCGGTCAAGCCGAGTTCGTAGACGGCCCGCTGCCCGGAGGTGGATTCGCCGTAGACGTAGCCGACGTAGGCCTGTTCCACCAGGTCGTAGGCGATACCCGCGTCAGCGAGCGCCTTGGTGCCCGATTCCGCCGCCATGTCCGGGTAGTCCCAGGCCCGGGTGGTGCCGTCGGCTTCCTCGACTCGGCGGCGGCCCGGCTTCTCGAACTTCGTCATGCCGACACCGACGACGTAGACCTTGTTCGTCATCGAACTCCTCAGATTGTGCGTGCACCGCAGGGCGGAACGAGCTGAAAACAAACATACATACCTGTATGTAACTGAGCAAGAGTTCGATGAGTAGCCGCGATGGGTACGAAGGCAACCAGTGGATTACGTCTCGTCTGGCACATACAGCAAGAGGTGTATGTGCAGCCAGCACATACAGCACTGTATGTAAGTGTAAGATCGGCGGGTGGCCAGGAGCGTAGTCGTGAAGCAGCGGCGCCGGACGCAGGAGCAGCGCAGCACCGAGATGCGTACCCGGTTGCTGGACGCGACCGTGGACTGCCTGGTCGAGTACGGGTACGCAGGCACCACGACGCCGCGGGTAGCCGAACGGGCCGGGGTGACCCGCGGGGCCCAAGTGCATCACTTCGGCTCGAAAACCGATCTGGTGGTGGCCGCGATCAGCCATCTGGCGCAGCTGCGCGCCGAGACCGCGATGCGGGAGATGTCCCGCGTGGAAGCCGGCGACGATCCGGTGGCGGCGGCGCTGGAATTCCTGTGGGACCTCCACCAGGGTCCGCTGTTCATCGCGACCGTCGAACTGTGGGTGGCCGGGCGAACCGATCCGGTGCTGGCCGCGGCGATGGAGAAGGTCGAACCGTTCGTCAACAACGCCGTCTTGATGGCGGTCGCCCGTTTCGTGCCCGACGACGTGCGCCGCAAAGAAGCGCGCGATTTCGTCTACACGGCCATGGACGCCTTGCGCGGCATCCTGATCTCGAATTTCATCGACCCGGATACCGAACGCGCCCTCCGCCGTTGGCGCCGCGCCTCGGCGCACTTACACGAGATCGCCGGCCGCGCCCTCGCCGTCCGCCGCGCCGAATAGTCCTTACCGCACCGGGCCGCTTGCCCGCGGTACACAAGCGGCGAAACCGAACTCCCACTACTGCGGCACCGCCGAAGGCGCCGGTCCGGCCGTCGAGATAGTAGATTCTCGGCACTCCAACGCCGGGGAGAGGTGGGTGGACCGCGCTGACTATGGTGGGGCGGTGGCACTCGAGCCAGGTGATCGGTTTGCGGGATTCATTGTGAAGGCCCGGCTGGGCCATGGTGGCAGCAGCGAGGTGTATCTGGCCGAGGATCCGGAGCGGTCGAGGCCTGTCTCACTGAAGATTCTGGGGCCGGACGACAGCCGGTCACCGGAGGCGCGTGCGCGATTCCTGCACGAGTTCGACATCCTGTCCGCGCTGCGGCATCCGAACATCGTGCGGATGTACGCACACGGTGAAACCAGCGGCAGGCTGTGGTCGGCGCGTGAGTACGTGGCCGGCACGACCGGCTCGAGGGTGGTGCGGATGCCACACCAACGCCCGGATCTGCGGCGGGTGCTGCACATGCTGACCCACATCGCGGCAGGACTGGATTTCGCGCATGCCAACGACGTGGTCCATCTCGACATCAAACCGGCGAACGTGCTGGTCGGCGCGGAAGAGCCCGCGACGGTGAAGATCTCGGACTTCGATCAGGGCCGGTGGCTGCACCGGCCCGAACCGCCCCTGGCCACCAACGGTTTCGTCGTCGTATCGGTGCCGTATGCCGCACCGGAACTACTGCAGGCGGGCACAGTATCCCCGGCAACCGACCAGTACGCGCTGGCCTGCTCGGCCTTCGAACTGCTCACCGGCCGCCCGCCGTTCCCCCGCACGAACCTCATGGCCACCGCGGAGGCCCACCTGCACGACCCGCCTCCCGAAATCTCCGAGCGCCAACACTGGATCCCGCCCGAGGTCGATGCGGTCCTGCACAGGTCGCTCGAAAAGGACCCCGGCGCCCGCTACGACTCGTGCACCGAACCCATCCGCCTGCTCACCGAGGAATTCGACGACATCGATCCCCGCCCCCTCGCCCCCTTACTGAACCGCCTGAAAGTGGCATCGCATCGCTTGAACGCCACCTTCAGACGGAAAGAAGGCGAGGCGAACCAGGCGCAGACCGGTTCCGGCACCCAATAGAACCAATGAGCAGCGGAAGACCCAGAATCCGAAGGTGGTGAGCGATCCGAAGTCCGCCCTACGCAAAGCTTGTCGCACCGTCACCCTACGCAGTTGGCCGCTCGGCTACAGAGTTGCTACTGGATCGCTACGCGAATCACTTGCCGCCTGCGTCGCCTAGGCGCGCGGCCCAGACCGTCGCGGTGAACAGCAGCACGCCGGTTGCGGCCAGGGCGGCGCCGACCACGGACGGGGCTGTGTAGCCGAAGCCTGCGGCGATCACCAGGCCGCCGAGCCAGGCGCCCGCGGCGTTGGCGATGTTCAGGGCGGCGTGATTGAGGGCGGCGGCCAGGGTTTGGGCGTCGGCGGCGACGTCCATCAGGCGGGTTTGCAGAGCGGGGGCCAGCGCGGCTCCGGAGGCGCCGACCAGGAACGCGCCGAGGGCGGCGGTGTAGGGGTTGTGGGCGGCGGCGATGAAAACGCCGAGGATGACGGTCATGGCGATCATCGCCGCGAAGATCGCGCGGTCCACGCCCCGGTCGGCGAGCACGCCGCCGACGATGTTGCCGACCACCATGCCGATCCCGAACAGCATCAGCACCAGCGGCACCAGCCCGGCCCGCAGACCCGAGACGTCGGTGAGCGTGGTGGCGATGTAGGTGTAGACGGCGAACATGCCGCCGAAGCCGACGGCCCCGACCAGCAGCGTCAACAGCACCTGCGAGCGGCGCAGGGCGCCGAGTTCGGTCATCGGGTTGGTCACGGCGATGCCGGTGAGTTCGGGGACGAAGCGCAGCAGGGCCGCGACGGTGGCCGCGCCGATCACCGCGACCACCACGAACGCGTCGCGCCAGCCGAGGTGCTGGCCGAGCCAGGTAGCGGCGGGAACGCCGACAACGTTGGCGGCGCTCAAACCCAGCATAACCGCAGCAACCGCCTTCGCTCGCTGCCCCACCGGGGCGAGCGTGGCGGCGGCCAGCGAGGCAACGCCGAAGTAGGCACCATGCGGCAACCCCGACACGAACCGGGCAAGCACCAGCGTCTCGAACGACGGCGCCAGCACCGTGGCCACGTTACCCAGCGTGAACGCCACCATGAGCACGACGAGCAGTCGCTTGCGCGCGACCCGCGCACACAGCGCCGCGATCAACGGCGCGCCGATCACCACACCGAGCGCATATGCCGACACCGCGTGCCCCGCGGTCGGCTCAGAGACCTTCATGGCCGAGGCGATATCCGGCAGCAGACCCATGGTGACGAACTCGGTGGTCCCGATCCCGAAGCCACCGAGCGCCAACGCCAGCACGGCGTGGACGTGCCAATCGGTGCGTTCGGGACGGGTGCTGATGCCGGTGGCGACAGGAGTGGTCACGTGTTCATGTAACCGCCCGCCAGCCGTATTCGCTTCCCCGGCAAACGTGAGTTCGCCCACCACATCGGCAGGAAAGCGCTGGTCAGCAACTAAATCCGCGCAAGAGGACCGTACCGCGCCCCTCAGAAGCAGCACGTCGTCACCGATGCACCAGAGGGCCCGCGACCCGCTTCGCTCTGCGATTGAACAGGAGCGTTGCAGGCGGCGATGGAAGGTGCGCTGGTGGCTCCGGGTTCGACGATGGCTTCGAAGGCCCAGCACAGCCGGTGCAGCCGCCGGACGTGTCGGCCAGCAGGTAGTACTGCACGATGCCCCGGTATTCGGCCCCGTCGATACAAACGATGTCGTAATCGCTGTAGCTGAAGTGGGAACGCCCAGGCTGATCGACCCGTTCACGCGGCGATGGCCGTTGCGGGAGCGTTGCCTGTCGTCGCGTTGCACTCCGATGTCATAGCTGAGGAACCGGGCTCGCCCGTTCCGGGCGTGCGTGATCAGTGTCTTGTCTTGCGACGACTCCAGCGCGAGATCGTCGCGTAAGGATGCCGCCAGCGCCGTGGTTCCCGGCGTGAAGTACCCCAAAGGGAACGTAAAAGAATATGTCACCGACTATGTGTCGCTGTGGACTCTGAGGATCATTGTCCATGATCTGGAGTCGTCGATGTAAGGAAGCTATGCGCAAAGTTGGAATTCGCGTTGCCATGTCGGCTGCGGTTGTGTTGGCCGGGACCAGTGTGAGCGTGCTTGCCGCCGCGCCCGCTAGTGCCCAGACCTGCAGTGGCGCGAGCAATGTTCATCAATCCCCCAGCGTCCACGCCTACGTCCCAAGCCCAAGCGGTTGCTCGTTGCGCTCAGGTGATTCCGGTTCCGGGGTGATCGCCCTGCAGAAGGCTCTCAACAAGTGCTACAAAGCTGGGTTGTCCGAAGACGGCAAGTTCGGTCCCAGGACCCGCTCCGCGCTGATGAGTGCCCAGAAGGACGCCAAAACAGATCCCGATGGCATTTTCGGCCCTGATACCAGGGCCAAGATGGAGTGGCCCTTCTACAAGGACCGGCCCGAGAACGGTGACTACCCCTTCTCCGTCTGCCGTCGGCTCTGAGCGTTAGCTGCGTGGCGACCGATCTGCTTGATCCGCTGCTGCGGCTGTTCGAGGCGGAGGTCGAACGCGGCAACGGAACGGCAAGCTTCACCCGTGCTGTCGCCGGGCTACTCGACCGCGCCGAAGTCAGCGCGAACTGATCGCGAAAACAGTCCGGGCACCCGTTCCACCAGAAGGTGGGGCGGGTGCCCGATTGTGTCAGCCCGGCGCTGGGAACAGCCCCAGCGCCGGAGTCGGCCGAGCGACCCCGCTCGGCCCCGCAGCTCGGCGCCGAGAAGGATCGGCGCCTGGTGGGCTCAGCGCAGCGCGCGCGCCAAGTTCGCGTCCAGCGCGCCGAGGAATTCCTCGGTGCTCAGGTAGCCCTGGTCTCCGCCGACGAGCAGCGCGAGGTCCTTGGTCATCTGGCCGCCCTCGACGGTCTTGATGACGACGTCCTCCAGGGTCTGCGCGAAGCCGATGACCTCAGGGGTGTTGTCCAGCTTGCCGCGGTGCTCGAGGCCACGGGTCCAGGCGAAGATCGACGCGATCGGGTTGGTCGAGGTCGGCTTGCCCTGCTGGTGCTGGCGGTAGTGCCGGGTGACCGTGCCGTGCGCGGCCTCGGCCTCACAGGTCTGGCCGTCCGGGGTGAGCAGCACCGAGGTCATCAGGCCGAGCGAACCGAAGCCCTGGGCCACGGTGTCGGACTGCACGTCGCCGTCGTAGTTCTTGCAGGCCCAGACGTAGCCGCCCTCCCACTTCATGGAGGAGGCGACCATGTCGTCGATGAGGCGGTGCTCGTAGGTCAGGCCCGCGGCGTCGAACTGGCTCTTGAACTCGGCGTCGAAGATGTCCTGGAAGGTGTCCTTGAACATGCCGTCGTAGGCCTTCAGGATGGTGTTCTTCGTCGACATGTACACCGGGTAGTTCTGCTGCAGGCCGTAGTTGAACGACGCCCGCGCGAAATCCTCGATGGACTTGCGGAAGTTGTACATGCCCATGACCACGCCGCCGTCCTCGGGCATCTTCACGACCTCGTGCACGATCGGCTCGCTGCCGTCGTCCGGGGTGAAGGTGAGGGTGACGGTTCCGCCCTGGAACACCTTGAAGTCGGTGGCGCGGTACTGGTCGCCGAAGGCATGACGGCCGATGATGATCGGCTTGGTCCAGCCGGGCACCAGCCGCGGGACGTTCGAGATGATGATCGGGGCACGGAAGATGGTGCCACCCAGGATGTTACGGATGGTGCCGTTGGGTGAGCGCCACATCTTCTTCAGGCCGAATTCCTTGACCCGCGCCTCGTCCGGCGTGATGGTGGCGCATTTCACGCCGACGCCGTGCTGCTTGATGGCGTTCGCGGCGTCGATGGTGACCTGGTCGTCTGTCTTGTCCCGGTACTCGATGCCGAGGTCGTAGTACTCCAGATTCACATCGAGATAGGGGTGGATCAGCTTGTCCTTGATGAACTGCCAGATGATCCGGGTCATCTCGTCGCCGTCGAGTTCTACGACGGTACCTTCAACCTTGATCTTGGACATGGATCTTCGTGTCCTCCTAGGATGGTGCCCTCATTGCACGGCCAGGCGAACACGCTTGTGAGCGGACCCCAGCTGTTCCAACAGACAACGTATATGGTCCCGCGTTGTCCGCGAGACTTGTGGTGCAAACAAGACAAGCGTACTGCTGCCGAAGTCCTCACCGCACGGGCAGCCCCCGGAGTGAGACGCGCCACGTCAGTTACCGATCGGTAGATCGGCGGCGCCTCCGCGAAGCTGCGGGCGCCCACGGAACCGCCGTGCCCAATGATCCACTTTCCGTTCCGGCGCGGCAACCGGCCCGACCGGAAACGGCGAGGTCCGCGCGTCGCCATGGCGATGCGCGGACCTCACGTGCACCAGGATCAGACCGCGACCGGAATCCGGGCGCCGTCCTCGGAGCCTTCGATCAAGTTCTCCGGCCGGTCCCGGATCATCAGCGCGATGATCGGAATGGCCGCGAGGAAGAACCCGGCGCCGACGTAGAAGGCCACGTCGTAGCTGTGGATCGCGGCGCGGGCGGCCAGGTTGTCGATGGCCGGGTTCTCCTGTGCGAAGGTCTTGGCGACCTGCACCGAGATGGTGGTCAGCAGCGCCGTGCCGACCGCGCCGCCGACCTGCTGCGCCGCGTTCAGCAGCGCGGAGGCCACGCCCGAGTCCTCTTCCTCCACCTGGTGCAGCGCGACGGTCTGCATGCCGACGAACAGCGGGCCCATGCCGAGGGCGATGAGCACCTGGGCGGGCAGCACGCCGGCGACGAAGCTGTCACCCAAGCTCAGCTGGGCCAGCAGCAGCAGGCCGATGACGCCCAGCACCGCACCGGCCACCATCAGCGGACGCGGGCCGAGCTTCGGCAGCAGAGCGCTGGTGACGCCCGCGGAGATCGCGATTCCCGCCGGGAAGGGCAGGAACGCGAAGCCCGCCTTCAGTGCGGAGTAGCCCAGCGTGATCTGGAAGTAGTAGCTCAGGAACAGGAACATCGCGAACATGGCGATCGGGATGAGCAGCGCGGCCAGGAACGCGCCGCCGCGGTTGATCTCGCCCGGAATGTGCAGCGGCAACAGCGGGTTCGACGAACGCCGTTCGATCGCGACGAAGGCCACGAGCAGGACCAGGCCCGCGATCAGCAGCGCCACGGTGCTGGCGGCCAGCCAGCCGTCGTCGGCGGCGCGGCTGAATCCGTACACGATGGCGATCAGGCCCAGCGTCACCGTGACGGCACCGGGCACGTCATAACCTCCAGCCCGCGGCACCGGCACGTCCTTCACCACCCAGGCCAGTGCGCCGACCAGCGCGAGCACCGCGATAGGCGTGTTGACCAGCAGGCACCAGCGCCACGACGCGTACTCGGTGAGTGCGCCGCCCGCGATCAGGCCCAGCGCGGCGCCACCCGCGGAAATGCCCGCGAACACGCCGAAGGCGGTGGCCCGCTCGCCCGGCTCGGTGAACGTCACCGACAGCAGGGAGAGCGCGGCGGGCGCGAGCAGCGCGGCGAACGCGCCCTGCAATGCGCGCCCGGCGAACAGTTCCGCGCCGTTCTGGGCGAGACCGGCCAGGGCCGAAGCTCCCGCGAAGCCGATCAGGCCGATGATGAAGATCCGGCGCCGCCCGAGGTAGTCGGCCAGTCGGCCGCCCAGCAGCAGGAGGCCGCCGAAGATCAGCGTGTAGGCCGTGAGCATCCACTGCCGGTTGCCGTCGCTGATGTCGAGATCGCGCTGCGCGAACGGCAGCGAAATGGTCACGATGGTGGCGTCCAGTACCACCATGAGCTGGGCCAACGCGATTACCGCCAAGGCGAGCCAGCGCGCTGAACCGCCCTTTCTTCCTGGCGCGTCCACCGCCGTCGCAGTTTCCGTCACTGTCATCTCCTCGTCCTCGATGTGCCGGATCATCCTGTCATCGAGCGACATTTGTCGTCAAGAGAAAAATGTCGCATCACGACATTTGACTGTTTCAGACAAGAAAACGGCGGCTTGCGTTAGCATGGGGGAATGCTCGAGTCATCGGCGCCGATGGGCGCGAGCGCAGCGGAGGGCAGCCCACCGGCAACCCCCGGATTGCGCGAACGCAAGAAGCAGCAGACCAGGCTGCGCATCATCGAGGTCGCGCTCGATCTGTGCGACGCGCACGGCTTCGACGCGACCACGGTCGAGCAGATCGCCAACGCCGCGGACGTCTCGCCGCGCACCATCAACCGCTATTTCGACAGCAAAGAGGCCATCATCCTGGGCCCGGTACAGGACTTCGGGAGCGCGGTGGCCGAGACGCTGCGCGAGCTTCCCCGCACCGGCAACGAACTGGCGGCGTTACGTGAAGCGTTCCTGCGCGTGGTCGACCAGGCCGCCGACGCGGGCAGCAGCTCCCCGATCTCGTTCCGGAGATACCAGCAAATGCGGCGAATCCTGCGCAGCAGCCCCTCGGTCAGCGCACGCAGTCTCGAGCACGCCGACGAGAAGAACACCGCGATAGCGGCCGTGCTCGCCGAGCGCCTCGGCACCGAGCCGGACGCGCGCGCCGTGCGGCTCATCCTGGGAGCCTGGCAGCTGATCGGCACCGTCGGCATGGAGTGCAGCGGCGACATGTTCGACCATGAGGACGTGGCGATCGCGTCCCGGGCGGGACGTACCGCGTTCACCGAGACCTTCGACGAGTTCGTGCGCACCTGCTGCGTACCCCCGAACGGTGCCGACCAGTGAGTTCGATGAGGGATTTCGACGGCTGACCGCACGCCGGTTATGATGCCCGGCAGGTCATGAGCACCAGCGCCAAGCCCCGGCTCGCTGGTCGGCAACCCTGCAGCAGCGGTGGGGTGCTCCGGGTGATGACCTGGCTCCCGAGAGCCGGGAGCAAGCGCGCATCAGGAGGTCGCCGGTATGTGTTGTTGGTCACACCGTTAACCCCTGCTGTACCGGCGAACACCCTTTTGGAGCAAACCATGAGTGAATCGACCGCGTCCGTGGCCGAGAACGCACCGGCGCAGCGGTCCCCCGCGGCCGCGCAGGTCCACGGGGGCTTCGAGGGCGGCACCGGCGCACCGATGATCGCGGGCCTGTCCTCCGCGCCCTGGTCCATGGGCGCAGCGCAGCCGGCGAGTAGGCCGTTCACCGCCGGATCGGACCGGTCCGCACGTGTAGCTACCATCGGCGATGTGCGTTCTCTCGTGATTCACTCCGCGTCGATGACGCATCCCGAGCTCATGCCGGAGGAGCCGACCTCCGGAACCATTCCCCGATCGGTCCCCCTCGCGGCGGGCGCCGAGGCCATGCGCGCCGATCTGTGCGCCGGTTTCGCGGCGGCTGCGACGTGACCGTGGATACCGAATCGAGCGTCCGCCCGTCCACTGTCACCCTGCCGTCCCCGGACGGGGAACTGGGCTTCATCCCCATCGGGGACGTGCGGTTGGAGAATGGCGCGGTCATCCCGGACGTGTGCCTCGCCGTGCAGCGCTGGGGTGAACTTTCCCCGGATCTGGACAATGTCGTGCTCGTCGAACACGCGCTCACCGGCGACTCGCACGTCGTCGGCAAGCCGGACGCCATCCATCCGCTGCCCGGCTGGTGGGACGGCATGGTCGGGCCGGGCGCGCCGCTGGACACCGACGAATGGTGCGTGATCGCGACGAACGTGCTCGGCGGCTGTAAGGGCAGCACCGGGCCGTCCAGCTCGGCGCCGGACGGAAAACCTTGGGGCGCACGGTTTCCGGATATTTCTATCCGCGATCAGGTGACCGCGGAAGCGGCGCTGATGGATCTGCTCGGCATCGACCGGCTCGCCGCCGTTGTCGGCGGGTCGATGGGCGGCATGCGCGTGCTGGAATGGATGGTAGGCGCGCCGGAGCGCGTCGCCGCCGCACTGGTGCTCGCCGTGGGCGCCCGCGCCACCGCCGACCAGATCGGCACTCAGATCACGCAGATCGCGGCGATCAAGGCCGATCCCGACTGGCAGGGCGGCGACTACCACGACACCGGCCGCGCCCCGATGACGGGCATGGCCGTCGCCCGGCGCATCGCGCATCTGACCTACCGCACCGAGTTCGAGCTCGACCACCGGTTCGAGAACAAGCCGCAGGGCGACGAGGACCCGTGGAACGGCGGCCGCTACGCGGTGCAGAGCTACCTGGACCATCAAGCCGAGAAGCTGTGCAAACGCTTCGACCCGGCGACCTACGTGCTGCTGACCGAGGCGATGAACCGCCACGACGTCGGCCGCGGCCGCGGCGGCGTGGAGGCGGTGCTCGCGGCGACGCCGGTGCCATGCGTGGTCGGCGGCGTCGACTCCGACCGCCTGTATCCGCTGCGGACCCAACAGGAGCTCGCCGATCTGCTGCCCGGCTGCGACGGCTTGGAGGTCGTGCATTCGCGCGACGGACACGACGGGTTCCTCACCGAGGCGGCGGCGGTGTCGAAGCTGCTGACCGAGACCATGCGGCTCGCCCGGGCCGGTGTGCACCCCGAACGCTGAAAGGCTTCTGCCATAGAGGGTTTCGCGCTGACCGGAGTTGCTACTCCTAGCCGAGATTGATGGTGGCCGCGAGGAATACGATGCTCGAGCCGAGCAGTGTCAGGGCACCCACGTCGAAAGGCTTGCTGCGGACCGCGAGCAGACCGACCCGCGCGGTCGGCAGGCACAGCCGGAACGTCGCGGCCAGCAACGTCGCCCCACCGAAGAAGAAGGCCCCGCGCCGCCACCGATCGGACGCGACGAACACCACCGCCACCCCGATGACCAGCATGACGACCACCATCGGCAGATGGCAGCGCAAGAACTCCGCACCCAAACTGCGGCGCCCGGTCCGCAGGTCAGCGGTAGGCGTGTCGGCATCGGTCACGCCCCCGATTCTTGCAGACACGCGCTGCGTCGAGCGATCAGGCCGCTGATCCCGCACGCGCTGGAGCCCGGCGACGGGGCGGTGGGCGGTGCTGATTGACTGGCGGTGTGTTCCATCTGATGTTCCACGAGCCGTGCATTCCGCCGAATACCGGCAACGCGATCCGGTTGGCCGCGGGGACCGGGTGTCATCTGCATCTGATCGAGCCGTTGGGGTTCGATCTGTCCGAACCGAAGTTGCGCAGGGCCGGGTTGGACTACCACGATCTGGCGTCGGTGACGGTGCACGCGAATCTGGCGGCGGCGTGGCAGGCGCTTCGCCCGAAGCGGGTCTACGCGTTCACCACGCAGGCCACCACCCGGTTCACCGACGTGGCGTACCGCGAGAACGATGTGTTGCTGTTCGGAACCGAACCCACCGGCCTGCCGGAGGAGGTGCTGTCGGACCCGCACATCACCGACCGGCTGCGCATCCCGATGCTCCCCGGCCGCCGCTCCATGAACCTCTCCAACGCTGCGGCGGTCACGGTGTACGAAGCCTGGCGCCAACTCGGATTCCCGGGCGGGGTCTAGCCCGCCGAACTGTAGTTCTGATTTCTCGAGTTCGCGGCTTCAGATGTCGATCTCGAAGCGTTTGAAGCGCGAGGTTGGCCCGGCGGCGAGGCGGACCGCGGACTTGGGCACCCCGTAGTGCTCGGCGAGGAGTTCGATGGCCGCTTTGTTGGCTTTGCCCTCGACGGCGGGGGCCCGCACGTACAGTTGCAGGCTGCCATCGTCGAGGGTTTCCACCAGCGGACCCTTACGGCTGTTCGGCTTGATCGTCGCGCTTATTACCGTCGGCACGCTTGTCTCCCGCGCTGGTTTCCGCGCCTTCCGAAGAAACGGCGCTGGTCGAGTCCGGTGCCGATTCTTCCCCACTCGGCGCGGACTTACCGCGCCGCACCAGCCGCACAACGGCCCACAGCACGGCGGCCAGCACCGCGAGGAAGCCGAGCCACGGAATCGCCTTGCCGCTGAACACGACCGCGTCCTGCAGCCAGTCCACCAGCGAGTTCCAGCCGGAGACGATGCCGTCCCAGAAGCTGTCGGCGTCGTCGTCGGACTTCTTTTCGTCGGTGGTGATGTCGATGGTCAGCGTGGACAAAGCGACCTGGTCGTCCAGGCGCCGCTTCTGCGCGGTGAGGCTGTCCAGCTCGCCCTGGCGGCTGGAGAGCGCCTGCTCGGCGGCGATCAGGTCGGAGGTGGTGGTGGCGCCGGCGATGAGCGCGCGCAACCGGTCGACCGAAGCCTGCAACGCCCTGATCCTGGCGTCCAGGTCCTCCCACTGCATGGTGACGTCGTCGCGGTTGGTGCTGACCCGGGTGACCTGGCCGACGCCGCCGAGTCCCGCGATGAACGCGTCGGTCTTGTCGGCGGGCAGCCGCACGATGAGCGTGGCACTCGGCTCGGAGTCGTCGGTGCCGGGCTGTTCGGTTCGGCTGTCGACTCGCCCGCCCGCCTCGCGCACCCGATCGATGACCGCGCCCGCCGCGGCGATCGGTGCGTCGGCGGTGATCTCGACGCTGCCGGTGACGACCTCTTTGCGCGCGGTCATCGGTTCGCCGCCCGAGTTGTCGCGCTTCGGCGGCGCCTGCTCCCGGAACCCGGGAGGCACCACCGCGGGGGCGGGACCGGTGGCGATCGATGACGATCGGTCCAGGCCGGGTGTCGCTTCGTCGTCGTCACCGCAGCCGGCGAGCAAAGTCAACCCCAGCACGCCGACGCAGAGCACAGCAAGCTTCCTCATGCCTGGCACAGTAGCCGTTCCGCCACGCGCTCAACGGAAGTCGCGCGACTTGGATCCCATCCGCAGATCCAGGCGTTGCAGGTGTTCGGCGACGACGCTCACCGCGCCCTCGGCATTCTGCACCCGGCCACGGATGAGCAGGGCCGTCGCGCCTTGGGCGAGGCGGCGGTAACGACTCCACAGACCTACCGAGCAGACGATGTTCACCATGCCGGTTTCGTCCTCCAGGTTGAGGAACGTGACGCCCTCCGCGGTGGCGGGACGCTGGCGGTGCGTCACCGCGCCGCCCACCAGAACGCGCGAGCCGTCGGGCACGTCGAGCAGACCGGACGCCGGAATGACGCCGAGGGCGTTCAGCCGCGGGCGCAGGAACTGGGTCGGATAGCTGCTCGGGGAGACGCCCGTGGCCCACACGTCGGCGGCGGCCATTTCCAGATCGCTCATCCCGGGCAGGACGGGCGCGGTGGTGGCCGCGCCGGTCCCGGGCAGGCGATCCGGACGCTCGCCCGCGGCGGCGCCCGCCGCCCACAATGCTTCGCGGCGGGTGACGCCCAGACTGCCGAGCGCACCCGCGGTGGCGAGCGATTCCGCTTGGGCGACAGTGAGTTCCACCCGCCCGGTCAGATCGAGGAAGGAGGTGTAGGGCCGCTCGCCCCTGGCGGCGACGATGCGTTCGGCGAGGTCGTCGCCGATCTGGCGGACCGCGGCCAGACCGAGGCGCACCTCGGTGCCTCTCGCCTCGAGGGTGGGTTCGGCGCGGCTGGCGTTGACGTCGGGGCCGTGCACCGCGACGCCGTGCCTGCGCGCGTCGGCGACCAGCGACTGCGGGGAGTAGAAGCCCATCGGCTGGGCGCGCAGCAAGCCCGCCAGGAACGCGGCGGGATGGTGCAGCTTGAACCAGGCCGAGTAGAACACGATCGAGGCGAAACTCTGCGAATGACTTTCCGGGAAACCGAAATTCGCGAAAGCGTGGAGCTTTTCGTAGATCCGGTCGGCGACCTCGCCGGTGATGCCGTGCCGCTCACGCATACCCCGGTAGAGCCGTTCCCTGAGCCGCTCCATGCGTTCCGGGGAACGTTTGGAACCCATCGCGCGGCGCAGCTGATCGGCCTCGACGGCGGTGAATCCGGCGACGTCGACGGCCACCTGCATGAGCTGCTCCTGGAACAGCGGCACACCGAGCGTGCGTTCCAGCGCTTTCTTCAAGGCCGGATGGTCGTAGACGACGTCCTCGGCCCCGTTGCGCCTGCGGATATAGGGATGCACCGAGCCACCCTGGATGGGACCGGGACGGATCAGCGCCACCTCGACCACGAGGTCATAGAAGCTACGCGGTCTCAGCCGGGGCAGTGTGGCCATCTGCGCCCGCGACTCGACCTGGAAGACGCCCACCGAATCCGCGCGCGACAGCATCTCGTAGACCTCGGGCTCGGCCAGATCGAGTTCGTGCAACTCGACGGTCTCGCCTTTGTGCTCGCGCACCAGGTCGATCATGTAGTGCAGCGCGGAGAGCATGCCGAGGCCGAGCATGTCGAACTTCACCAGGTCGATGGCGGCGCAATCGTCCTTGTCCCACTGCAGGACACTGCGGCCGGGCATGCGCGCCCACTCCACCGGGCAGACGTCGGCGATCGGCCGGTCGCAGATGACCATGCCACCGGAATGGATGCCGAGATGCCGCGGCAGCCCCTCGATATCGGCGGCCAGCTCGAGCACTTCGGCGGGGATGTCGGTGTTCGTCTCGGCGCCGACCGCGGCGCGAGCGACGGGCCCGGAGGCGGTAGCTTGCGTAACCATGGAGGGCCCCGGGAGCGCCGCCGATGCGACACTGCTCCAGCGGCTCACCTGCTTGCTCCACGCGTCCTGCTGGCCCGGCGAAAACCCCAGCGCCCGTGCGGCATCGCGCACCGCGGACTTGCCGCGATAGGTGATCACGTTGGCCACCTGTGCGGCGTACTCGCGGCCGTACTTGCGGTAGACGTGCTGGATCGCCTCTTCGCGGCGGTCGGATTCGATGTCGACGTCGATATCCGGCGGGCCGTCACGCTCCGGGGAGAGAAAACGCTCGAACAGCAGTTGGTTGCGCACCGGATCGACATTGGTGATGCCGATCGCGTAGCAGACCGCGGAGTTGGCCGCCGAACCGCGGCCCTGGCAGAGGATGTCGTTGTCCTTGCAGAAGCTGACGATGTCGTGCACCACCAGGAAGTAGCCGGGGAACTGCAAGGCGTTGATCACCGCGAGTTCATGCTCGATCTGCTCATACGCCTGTGGGCTCCGCTGCGGATTTCCATAACGCTCCGCAGCGCCGGTCATGGTGAGTTCGCGCAACCAGGACTGCTCGTCGTGGCCAGCGGGCACGGCGAACGGCGGCAGTTTCGGGGCAATCAACTTCAGGTCGAAAGCGCATTCCCGAGCCAGCGCCGCCGCGTTCGCCACCGCCTGCGGACAGTCGGCGAACAATCGCGCCATCTCCACCCCGGACCGCAGGTGCGCGCCGCCCGCGGGGGCCAGCCAGCCCGCGATCTCGTCCAGGCTCTGCCTGGCCCGGATCGCCGCGAGCGCCATGGCGCGGCGGCGCTGGCTCGGCGCGGCGAAATGCGCGCCCGTGGTGGCGAGCACGGGGAGGCCGCGACGCTCGGCGAGCGCGATGAGGTGGGCGTTGCGCTCGTCATCCTCGGGGATGCCGTGGTGGGTGAGTTCCACGCTCACCCGGTCGGCGCCGAAGCGGTCGGTCAACTCGCGCAGCGCGGCCTCCGCGTGCTCCAGACGGGTGTTGCCCGTGCGCAAGTCGAGCTCGAGCGCTTGGCGGAGGTGTCCTTTTCGGCAGCCGGTCAGGATGTGCCAGTGCCCATCCGACGCGGCGGTGAGCGTGTCCAGGTCATAGCGCAGGATGCCCTTCTCCCCCGCGGCCATGTGCGCGGCGGCGATCTCCCGGGAGAGCCTGCGGTAGCCCTCCTGACCACGGGCCAGTACCAGCAAGTGCGGCCCGGCCGGGTCCGGCGCACCGGTGCGCGGCGCCGAATCGGGGGCGGCGGCATGCCCGCGTTCGGTGCCGGGAACGCGCTGTTCGGCCGGCACACCGAGCGACAGTTCGGCGCCGAAGACCGTGGGCATCCCCCATTCCTTGGCGGCCTCGGCGAAGCGGACGGTGCCGTAGAAGCCATCATGGTCGGTGAGCGCGATCGCCTCCAGGCCGAGCCGCACCGCCTCCTCCACCAGCTCCTCCGGATGGCTCGCCCCGTCCAGGAAGCTGTAGGCCGAATGCGCGTGCAGCTCCGCGTACGGCACCGACGGTTCGCCGGCTCGCCGCACCGGCTCGGGCCGGTACTCCGCACGCTTGCGCGACCATGCCGGGCTGTCGCCGCCGTCGCCCGGACACACCGCGTCCGGATTCGGCCGTCCGGACAGCACCCGTTCCATCTCCGCCCAACTCGGCGGACCGTTGCCCCAGCCCACGACCTCACCTCCTCTTTCTCGAACATACATTCGAGGAGAGGGGATGTACAGGCAGGTCAGGGACTTGGGAGGCGTTCAATGGAACCGGCGGCCAGAGCCGCTTCAACCCGGCGCAGGCGCCCCCGGATGAGCGCGCCGTAGGCGTCGGAGGCGAGGACGTCGAGATGCCCACGGGCGATGGCCAGCTGCATCCTGGCCACATCGAACTCGCCGACCCGGCGATGACTGTCGGCCAGATTCAGATACAGCGAGGGAAGGAAACCGCGCAGACCCTCGTCGAGCGGCACGCCGGGCCCGAACACCGCGGCCAGCGCGGCCCGATCCCAGTGCAGCGCCTCGGCGGCCTCCTCCTGGAGGTCGGCGAGATGATGGGCGATCACGCAGCGATGCAACGCCTCCGCGTGGTCACCGAGTTCGCTCCAGAGCTTTTCCAACGCCCGCCGCCCCACCGCAGGGTCGACGCCACCGAGCCGCACCGCGGCGAACACCTCCGCCATCCGATCGTCCGACATGCGATGAGTATCGCACATATGTTCGAACGTTTCGAGCGTTGTTCGAACCGTTTCGCACACTCCGAATCCCTCGTGCGCGTTGGATTCTCGAACCGGGCGATCAGCCCGCCGTCCGGCGCGAGCAGTAGATCCCGAACGTGACCGGGATCACTTGGCAGTAAACTTACTTCGGAGTAAGTTCATTCCATCACGACCTGCAAAGGAGCAGTGCATGACCGACGCAGAGACCGCCGACCTGCGTGGACAGGTGCGGCGCCGCAACCGCGATCTCACCGGACGGCATGTCCTCATCACCGGCGCGTCGTCCGGAATCGGACGGGCGGCGGCCCTGGCCGTCGCGGGCAAGGGCGCCGCGGTGTTCCTGCTCGCTCGCCGCGGCGACGAACTCGCCGCCGTGGTCGAGGAGATCAAGGCCGCCGGCGGCTCGGCCTACGCGTATTCCTGCGACGTGACCGATGCCGACTCCGTCGACCACGTGGTCAAGACCGTGCTGGACGAGCACGGCCACGTCGACATGCTGGTGAACAACGCCGGACGCTCCATCCGCCGCGCCATCCACCGCTCCACCGACCGGCTGCACGACTTCGAACGCACCATGGCGGTCAACTACTTCGGCGCGCTGCGGTTGACGCTGGCCCTACTGCCGCAGATGCGGGAACGCAAGTTCGGGCACATCGTCAACATCAGCAGCGCGGGCGTGCAGGTGGCCACGCCGCGGTTTTCGGCGTATCTGGCCAGCAAGGCGGCGCTGGACAAGTTCACCGAGGTGGCCGCGATCGAAACGATGGCCGACGGCGTCACGTTCACCACCATCCACTTGCCGCTGGTACGCACACCGATGATCGCTCCGAGCGGCGACCAGGGTCCCGCCGAGTCTCCGGAGTGGGCGGCCGCGACCATCGTGCGCGCGCTGACCGAACGCCCCAAGCGCATCGACGTGCCGCTGGGCACCATCGCCGAATACGGCGCCTTGCTCACCCCGAAGATCCGCGACCGCATCCTGCATCGCTATTACCGTGCCCTACCCGATTCTCCCGCCGCCAAGGGCGAGCAGATCGAGCCCGGCGAGCAGCAGGCCGAGCCCGCGCCTCGCCGCGCACCGCGGCCCCGGTCGGCCGCTCGCCGCGTCACCGGCACCGCCTTGCGGCGTGCTGCGCGCTGGGTACCCGGCACGCACTGGTGAGACCCGCGGTGACGGTCAGGGAGTAAGCGGTTGAATGTCGTCCGCGATCAGTGCCGTCACCGCTTTCGGGGCGGCATTGCAGCTCGCCTGCCGGGGAGCAAGAGCCCGGGTGCGGACGGTGACGCGCCAGCGACGGCCATCGCGATGGGTGACGATCGCGGCGCCCGCGATAGTCGCTTCGGCCGAGGTCGGCTCGGACTCGACGGTCAGATCGTCCACGCGAGCGGAAATCCGTTCGCGCACGGCGATTTCCGCGACCTGCTCGATCGGCCGGTAGCAGCTGCGGCCACGCAGGCCGGTCATCGAAACCTCACCACGACGGGCTGCCTCGACCATATCCGCGGCGGCCGCGGCGTTGAGGCGACCGTAGGTCAGGCCTTGGGGCAAGAGCACCATCGCGGGTGCGAACCGGTGCCCGCCGGTATGCGAACACTCCCAGACCCGCCCCGGATATCTCTGTGCCAGATCCGCGGCGATGGGGCGGCCCAGGAGGGCGCAGCACTGGTCGCGCTTGCCGTGGGCGCACACCAGGACCAGCGGATCGCGCACCGGCACACCGATTCCCGGCGGCGGACCGTTCAGCAGCTGTAGGTCGAGCTCGAGCAGCTGGGTCAGGTCGGTGATCTCGAGACGCTCGCACCATGGCTCCGCGCGGCCCGAGCTGGCGAGCAGAACCGTTCGGGTGCCGGTGAATTCCCTGCGACCGGGGCGGCGGATCAGCGTCGGGCGGACGTGCGCCGCCGCCGTGCGAGCCGCCAGTTCGGCGGTGATCTCCGGCCCGAGCACTTCGTCCCCGAGCACGTCCCGGCCCCAGGCGCCCGGGTGCTCCACACACAGCCAACCGGTGACGCGGGTCGCGGTACCCGGCAACGGAACATCGACCGCCGCGGCGGCCGAACAGAGCATGCCCTCGAAGCCACTCATCGGCACCCGGCACACCCCGCGGGCCTCTGACGCGGCGCGCCCACGAGGTCGAGGATGGCTACGCCCGCCCTTCTCGACGCGAATCCACCGCTGAGCAGGGAGTCGACCCTCGCCCGGGCACGGAAATGCTGTTCATCGGACAACAGCGGACGGTCGTACGCGGACATTCCCTCACTCTAGGATCCGGACGCCGCACACCCCCGGATGGGGCACGGAGAACGTTCAGCCTGCCAGGAACGGCCGAACGGCCGCCGCGAACTCCCGGTAACGATCGCGGTGGATGCTGTGGCCGCAGGTGAACGTGGTCACCGTGCAGTCCGGGATGCCGGCCCGCAGGACGTCCAGCTTCGCCGGATCGACCATGCCGCCGGGACCGCCGCACAGCACCAGTGTGGGCGCGGTGATATCGGAGAGCCGGTCCCACCACTCCGGGTTCGGCTTGCGGAACTGTTCCAGCGCGGTCTTCGTCATGGAGCGGTCGAACGCGAGCACCGCGCGGGGGTGCCGGACCAGACTGGAGGTGGCGTGCCACAGCTCGGGGACGGTGGGAAAGCGCCGGGTCAGGCGCAGTTCCTCGGCGCCGGACTGCAACGGAAGCGGGCATTCTTCGATGACCAGCCTGTGCGCCAGCTCCGGCCGCTCCTGTGCGACGCACGACACCGCGTAGCCGCCGAGCGAATGCCCGACCAGATCCACCGCGGGCAGCTCCAGTTCGTCGCACAGCCGCAGCAGATCGGCGCCGAAGTCGTCGAACCGGTAGGAATCGGTATGTGAGCTACGGCCGTGTCCACGGAGATCGGGGATGATCACGCGGCGCCCGGACTGCACCAGCACACGGGCGAACCGGTCCCAGGTGTGTCCGTCACCGCCCATGCCGTGCACCAGCATCACGGGAATGTCGCTCACCGCGCCGATGCCCGAATCCCGATAGGCGATCCGCACGTCTCCGAATGCCACTTGGCCTACCGTCAGATCCACGACCAACGAGAATACTGGTCGTCCACAGTGACCCGCCCAGTGTTACCTGGATCACTCGAAATGACCGCGGTGCAGCGCTAGCCGAGGAGCGTGTTCCGGATATCGCGAACCGCCCTGTTCGAAGCGACGCGTAAATGCCTGGCGGGGCGCGGAACTCGGGAGAATACTCGCCGCATGCCATCCTTCGCCGATTTCGACCGTCGTAACTATCGCACCGTCGACGTGGCCACCGGGTACGACGGATGGGCACCGACCTACGAGCAGACAGTGCTCGACGAGATGGATCTCGCGCTGCTGGGACGACTGCGACTGGATTTCGGCGACGTGCGGCGCGCGGCCGACCTGGGCTGCGGCTCCGGGCGAACCGGAAGCTGGCTGCGGGAACGCGGGATCGCGCACATCGACGGGGTCGACGTGAGCCAGGGAATGCTGGCATTGGCCGCCGAACGCGGGGCGCACACCACGCTGAGCAGAGCGGACGTGCGGGCCACCGGACTACCGGATGGCGCCTACGACCTGGTAATCGCCTCGTTGATCGACGAGCACCTGCCGGAATTGGCGCCGTTCTACGCCGAAGCCCGGCGCCTCGCCGCACCTGGCGCACGATTCGTATCGATCAGCTACCACCCGCAATTCATCATGGTGTCCGGAATGCCGACGCACTACACCGGCGTCTCCGGTGAGCCGGTCGCGATCGACACCCACCTGCACCTGATCAGCGAGCACCTGTCGGCGGGTCTGGCCGCGAACTGGGTCCTGACCGAGGTCGCCGAAGCGCTGATCGACGACGCGTGGCTGGCACGCAAGCCGAAATGGGCTGATCTGCGCGGACATCCGTTCACCCTGGCGACGGTCTGGTCGCGCCCGGTGTGAGCTTGACCTGGAGTGCACTCCAGCACTTAGTGTGCGCTGATACAGGGTTGTCCAGTACAAGGGAATCGCTTCATGGAGCTCGGTTTTCACCTACCCATATTCGACATCGACGGCGGGACCACCGCCATCGCCGGTGAGCTGGCCAGAGTAGGCGCCGCGGCGGAGGAGTCCGGTGCGACCTGGTTGTCGTTCATGGACCATTACTTCCAGATAGAGCCGACCGGCCTGCCAGCGGAGTCGAACATGTTGGAGGGCTACACCACGCTCGGCTACTTGGCCGCGCACACCTCCCGCGTCGACCTCGGCCTGCTCGTCACCGGCGTGACCTACCGGCACCCTGGCCTGCTCGCCAAGATCGTCACCACACTCGACGTCCTGTCGGGCGGCCGGGCGGTGCTGGGTCTCGGCGCGGCGTGGTTCGAGCGCGAGCACCGCGGGCTCGGCGTGCCGTTCCCACCGGTCGCCGAACGGTTCGAGCGGCTGGAGGAGACGCTGCGCATCTGCCGGCAGATGTGGGACCCGCACGACAACGGAGCATTCGACGGCACGTACTACCAGCTGGCCGAGACGCTCTGCTCGCCGCAGCCGATCAATCGACCCAAGGTGCTCATCGGCGGCGGCGGGGAGCGCAAGACGCTGCGGCTGGTCGCGCAATATGGCGACGCCTGCAATCTGTTCGGCTCCGCACCCGCGGATGTCGAGCACAAGCTCGACGTATTGCGACGGCATTGCGACGACGTCGGCCGGGACTACGACCGGATTCGCAAGACGATCGTCGCGAACAACCCGCGGCCGAGCCCGGACACCCGCGACGAGTTCGTCCGGCAGATGGCCGACTACGCCAAGCTCGGCGTGCACACCGTCATCGTCGTCCCGGCCACCGGCTCGCCGGCCGCTTGGATCGACGGCATGGCACCGGCCGTCCGGCAGCTCGCCGAGCTCGGCTAGCACGCTCAGTCGTAAAGCCCTTCGACGCGCCAGGTTTCGTCGTGGTAGACCAGCAAGACCACCCGGCTGTCCGCCGGGGCGCCGTCGAGCTGAACCTGGGCGCGGGCGGTGAATTCGGCGTCGTCCGAATCCGGCGCCCACCACCGTTCGTCCACCGGCCACGGCCCGGCCCAACCGGTCAACCGCCACTGTTTGCTTCCCCAGCGCAGCAGGGTGGGGTCGGCGTCGAACATGGCGCGGTCGGTGACCTTGACGAGAGCGCCGTCGGCGGCCTCCAACCGCACCAGCGGACGATTCAGCAGGATCACGGCGGGGGCGGGCTCGGGTAGCCGGCCCGGCCAGGGTTGTGCGGGGTCGGTCGCGGGGACGAGTTCGTCACCCAGCGCGACCATGGTGATGCGCTCCGCGGGTCCGCGTCCGCCGCTGAGCACGCCCACCCGCACCGCTTCCCCGCCGAGCAGGCCCTGCACCCGCACCAGCGCGCGGCGGGCGCGCTCGTCCTCCTCGCCGACCCCGCCCCACAACCCGAGTTGCAGCGCACCCGCCGCGACCACCTCGACGGGTTCCAGCCGCAGCACGATGATCGGCGCGGTGGGCCGCGCGCCGTCCCGCCGGGTGAGCCAACCGTCCAGCTGCCAGCGCACCCGGTCCGCCGCGCCCTCCGGCGTCAGCGGCTCGGCGCACCGCCAGATCCGCGAAAGAAGCCCTCCCGCAGCGGTTTCCGCGAATACGGAGAGCCTGGTGCAGGCCAGCCCGGCATCCGCGAGTGCGGTGTGCAGCCGGGTGGCGAGCAGGCGACCGGCGAAGGCGGCGGCATCGACCCGCTCGATCGGCGGATCGCAACGGTACTCCACCACCAGATCCGGTGGTGGCCGCCGCGCGGACGGTGGACGCTCCGGTTCGGCCCTGGCACAGCGATGCGCGAGCACGGCGTCGGCGCCGAACCGGGAGGTGACCTCCGAGGAGGACAGCGCGGCGAAATCACCGATTCGCCGCAACCCCAAGCGATGCAACAGGTCGACCAGGTCGGCGCGCTCTGGCGCGGCCAAGCTCGGTTCGATCGCGAGTTCCCCCACCGGCAGCGGGGCGAGGAACCGCGCTCCCCCGCCCGCGGGCACGATCGCGGCACGGCGAGCGGCGATCACCGCCGTGGACAGCTCATCGGCGATCCCGATCTGCGCCTCCGCCCCGGCCACGGCCACCGCGTCGACCAGACGCTCGGCCGCGGCCTCCTCGGAGCCGAAGAACCGTGCCGCGCCGCGTGCGCCGAGCACGAGCAGTCCGGGTCGCAACACCTCCACGCCGGGCATCGTCGCGGCCACCGCGGCGACCACCGGCTCGAACAATCGCGCGTCCCGATCCGGATCATCCTGTGCGAGAAAGAGTTCGGGACACCGCGCCTGCGCCTCCCTGCGTCGCAGCCCGCGGCGCACCCCCTCGGTTCGCGCGATCGCCGAACACGCCACGACCCGGTTGGCGAACAGCACCGCCACCGGCCGCGTCGCGGGAAGTCCCGCCATCGCCGCCGCGGCGACCGCGGGCCAATCCGGACACCACAGGGCGAGCACCCGCTTCGGTCTCCGCCGAGTCACGGTGCCGCACCACCACTCATGACACCGCCTCCTGCGTGTCGACGGCTTCGACTGGCCGCGTCGACTTTTCGCGCAGCACCCATTCGACGCGCCCCGCGTTCGGGCACAGGTCCAGCCGTCCGCGCCGGGGCGGTCCCGTCTTTCCGCGCACCTCGACCGTCAAGCCGAGCGACCGCAGTCGCCCGCGCCCGCGGCCCAGACCGGCGTAACCCGCGATGCGGGCGTCGAGGTGGAGGGACGCTCCCGGCCAGCGGCCGTCGGCGACCACGAGGGTGGCGCCTTTGGCGCGGGCGCGGGCCGCGATGACCCTGCCGCGGGCGGACCGAACGGCGCCGCCGCCGAGCCCGAGCACGACCAGGTCGAGCCCGTCGAGCAGCACCGCGGCCACCTCCACCGGGTCGGGGCCGGGGTCGGCGATCACGGCGAGCCGCCGCAGCTGCGCTCCCATCTCCACCGCGGCGAGCAATCCGAGCCGGGGCATTCCGACCACCGCGGCATGCCCACCCTCCTCGGTCACCGCGGCGAGCAACCCGGCCAGCAGCGAACTCGCCCCCGAGTACGCCACCACAGATCCCTTGACCAAGACACCATCGGGCAACAATGGCGCGAGCGCGGCGGGCACCGGCAACGCCCCGATGCGCCGCCCGGCGTCCAACTGGCCGTGCCGCGCCGTGCCCGATTCCCCGCGCCCAGGTACCGCGGCTATCCGTCTGCGCAGTTCAGCCAGCGATGGAGGGTTCTCCCGACCATCGCCACGCGGCAGCGCACCCCCCTCCTGCGATATCGCATCCGAACCCATCTCAACCACCTACTTCCACGATGGACCCGAGGCGAAGCATGCGGAGCAGCCCGCACGATTCGAGCAGCAGCACCGATCCAGCTATCGATCTGTCTCGAATATACGTTCGATACCGACCCAGTAGAAACCGACCCCCGGGTTTCGTCAAGAACCGCGCCCGTGTCGCGCCGAACGGTTGCCGGACGTGATCACGGGAACCGGTCCCGCGATCAGCATGCGCAGGTCGACCGACCAGCCGTCGGCGTCGACCCGAACCCCGTTCCGCACGCCGCTTCGCCATCTGTGTTCCCCGGCCGCGGTCCAGCGGCCCGCTCACGGCAAGGTGCTGCATGAACCGCGATCCCGACGATGCCCGTCCGCGCATCGAAGCCGCCCACACCCGCCGCCGACAATCAGAACCGGACTCGATCAGCACGCGCTGCAAACGCACCGACTGATTTCGCAAGTACATGGGTAACTCACCGGGTACGCCCAGAACTCGCGCGGCACCCAACGCAGGACCTGAACGCAAATCGCATGGCACTCGCTAGTACGGCCTAAAGACGCGGAGAGGCGGAGGAGCGGGGGAGTCCAGCTAGCCGTATTTTCCGCTACCCTGCACCCGTGACCGAACGCGCTCGTCCTACTGTCGGCCCTCAATACCTCGTCGCAGGCCGCTACCGTCTCCAGTCGAAGCTGGGTGGCGGTGGCATGGGCGCGGTCTGGCTGGCACACGACCGGCTGCTCGACCGGGACGTCGCGATCAAACAGGTTCTCACCACGGCCGGACTCGACGAGGCGGAGGCCAACGCGGTTCGCAACCAGATCATGCACGAGGGCCGGGTCGCCGCGAAACTCTCGCACGATCACGCGATCGCCGTGTACGACGTGGTGCTCGAGGCCGGTGAACCCTGGCTGGTGATGGAGCACCTACCCTCGCGCAGCGTCGCCAAGGCGCTCGCACTGGTCGACACGCTGCCGCCGATCGAGGTCGCGCAGATCGGCGCGCAGGTCGCCGACGCGCTCGCGGCCGCGCACGCGGTGGGCATCGTGCACCGGGATATCAAGCCGGGCAACATCCTTGTCGCCGATCGCGGTCCCGGCGTCGGCATGGCCAAAATCAGCGACTTCGGCATTTCCCGCGGCGCGGGCGAGGTGTCCGACGAACCGGACGGCGTGATCACCGGCACCCCCTCCTACCTGCCTCCGGAAGTGGCACGCGGCGCGGAGCCGACCAAGGCAAGCGATGTGTTCTCGCTCGGCGCCACGCTCTACACCGCGATCGAGGGCCAGCCTCCGTTCGGTTTCCACGAGGACAGCGACGTTGTCGTGCAGCGCGCCGCCATGGCGCAGATCATCCCGCCGAGCCGCAGCGGCGTGCTCACGCAGGCGCTGCTGCACATGATGGAGCCCGCCCCGCAGCGCCGCCCGACCATGGCCGAGGCGCGGGACGAAATCCTCACGGCCGCTTTCGGTCCCGGTACCGGACCGTACATCATCGGCGCGCCCGTCCGCACCGAGGACGGAACCATCCCGTCCTGGGCGGCGCGCAATTCGGCATCGGGCATCCGCAGCCCGCACTCCACGCCGCTGCCCCGCCCGCACCGCAACCACGCCGGGGCGAGGGCAGCCACGCCGGTTCAGCGCGCCAGAACTCCTCAGCCGAGCAACGCCCCGCTGGCCATCGCCGTCGGCTTGCTCATCGGTCTGATCATCATCATCGCGATCATCGTCGCCGTCCTCTGACGCGCCCTCGCACCCCTGACGGGCGCAAGCTGGTACTCGGCCTCGCACGGATGTGGCGAAGAGCGGTCAATCGATACGGCGGCGATGTGCCCAGCGAGTCAGGGCGTTGCGATTGGATTGCTGGGTTTTCCGCAGCACATTGGAGGCGTGGGTCTCCACGGTCTTGACCGAAATGAACAGGGATTCGGCGATCTCCCGGTAGGTGTAGCCGCGGGCGAGCAGGCGCAGCACCTCCAGTTCGCGCGGGGTCAGCGAGTCCAGTTCGGGATCCAGCGGCGGCTCGGGCACCGGGGACTTTCCGGTGAACGAGTCCAGCACGAACCCGGCCAGCCGCGGACTGAACACCGCGTCGCCGCTGGCCACCCGGCGAATGCCGTCGGCCAGCTCGGATCCCGAAATCGTCTTGGTCACATAGCCTCTGGCCCCGGCCCGGATCACCGCGATCACGTCCTCGGCCGCATCGGACACGCTCAGCGCCAGACACACCGGCCCCGGCTCGATACCGGACAGCACCGCGACCCCGCCACCGTCGGGCATGTGCACATCGAGCAGGACGACATCCGGGCGCGCCGCATTGATCCCGGCGACCGCCTCGGCCACGCCACCGGCCTCACCGACCACCTCCATGTCGGCCTCCCGGCTCAACTCCACGCGCACCCCCGACCGAAAAACGGCATGATCATCGACGAGAAAGACTCGCGTAAGCGTCACTCGCCCGCCTCTCCGCGTCTTCAGGCCGTACCAGTCGGGTGGCACAGGATTTGCGTTCTGCCTTGCCACCTTAACTGTCCGTTGGACATCGTCACCTTCCAGGGCGCGCCGGTTGTTCCCGCATCGGCACCGGTTCAGGCATGGCAGCGGCGGCCGGCGAATCCTGGGATGTGGCGGTGGCATTCGCATCGCAATCCTGGCCACCGGAATCGCTGCGGGGCATGATGATTCGCACCTCCGTGCCGCGGCCGGGGGCGGACAGGATCTCCACTTGGCCGCCGCGGCGCTCGATCCGCCCGCGGATGGACTTGGCCAGGCCCCGGCGATCCTCCGGCACGGACGCGAGGTCGAATCCGTCGCCGCGGTCGCGGACGAAAACGCTCACCTGGTGCGGCTCGGTCTCGGCGAACAGGTCGATCTCCGGGACACCCGCATGCTTCGCGGCGTTGACCAGCGCTTCCCGGCTCGCGCCGAGCAGCGCGGTGAAATGTTCCTTGGGCAAACCCACCCCGGAGCCGTCGACGTCCATCGATACGTCCCCCACGGTCACCGGCGCCACCTTCACCCCGTGCTGGTCCTCCACCTCGCCCGCGATGGTGCGCAGGGCCGCGGCCAGACTCGACTGGGCCGGACCGGAATCCTCGAACAGCCATTTGCGCAGCTCCCGCTCCTGGCTGCGGGCCAGCCGCACCACCTCCTGCGGGTCGTCGGCCTGCCGCTGGATGAGGGCGAGCGTCTGGAGCACGGAGTCGTGCAGGTGGGAGGCGATCTCCTCGCGTTCCTCGTTGCGGATGCGCGCGGCACGCTCGGCGTTCAGCGCGCGCATCATGCGCAGCCACAGCGGAACCGTCAGCAATCCCGCGCCGATCAGCGTAACCGCCACCGCGAGCAACGCCGACCCGAGCGAACTCAGATCGATCCTGGCCAGCACCACCACACCGAGGCCGACCACGATCAGCGTCGCTCCGGCGACGATGCGCGACCAGGTCACCACCGACGGCCGCGCGGGCAGCCCGAGCAACGAGCGCGGGCCGTCGACGTCGTATTCCCGCCACACCAGCGCCGCGCCGACCGCGACCACGACGATCGGCGCGATCACCTTGGCCGCCGTGCCGCTGAACACCCACGACACGGCGACCGCGAGCCCGAGCCCGAGCAGGGCGAGCCCGATCGCCTGCCGCCGTTCCGCGCCGGAGGGCTTCGCCTGGTCCGAGCCACCCGGCGTGAATATCCACAGCAACCCATACGCGGCGATGCCCGCCCCCGCCAGCGCGGACAGCAACACGAACGCCATCCGCACCTTGAACACGTCGACGCCGAGGTGATCGGCCAGGCCACCCGCCACCCCGCCGACGATCCGTCCGCCCGATCGGCGCACCATCCGCGCCTGCGGCAGTTCCGGGACCAACGCGGGCGCGGGACCGCGGGCAGCGTCGAACCCCCGAGTGTCGAACGCGGGAACAGACGGGTACATGCCTTCGATACTGGCACGACCACCCGACGGCCAGCCATCGGGAATCACCCTGATCTCACCCATGGGCACCACGCTGATCAGGACCGAAGCTGGTCGTACCGACTCCGCCGCCCGTTCCCGGCAGCGTGCCGTTCCACGGTGTTCGCCGTCCGGGGCAGCACCCGTGCGACAAGTCCGCCAAGAGGTAGATCAGTGCACTGACCAGGGGCCAGGGGACGACAAGGTCGGTCCAAAGTGTCCCCGATATTTTTCAGGGTTCCCCCCGATGTGCCGACGCACGGGTCGGGCCCACCATGGAAAACATGACGAAAACCAGCTTCGGCGATCAGCTCCAGCAGATGTGGCAGACGCGGCCGGTGCGATTGCCGCGGCAGGGCCCGATCGCGGGCGTCGCGGCAGGGTTCGCGCGGCGCTACGACATCGACCCGGTGCTGGTTCGCGTCGCGTTCGTGGTCTCGACGATCTTCGGCGGCGCGGGCATCGTGCTCTACCTGCTGGCCTGGCTGCTGCTGAGCGCGGCGGGCGACCAGGTGTCAGCGGCCGAGTCGCTGGTCGGTAAGGGACACAGTTCACAGTCGCAGACCAAGAGCATCGTGTTGATCGTGGCGCTGGCCATCGCGGTCAGCACGATGGGTCCGGTCGGCGTCGGTCTCGGCGGGTCCGGCCTGATCAGCCTCGCGCTGATGCTGGCGGGCTGGTGGATGCTGCACATGCGCACGCCCGCGCCGCCGCCGGGCACCACCGAAGCGTTCGGCGGGTTCGCCCCGGACGGCGGGATCACCGCCACCGGCTACCCCGGCGCGGTCTTCCCGCCGGTAGCGCCCCGGACCGTCGGCGACATGTACGTACCACCGAGCGCCATGTACACGCCGTACACCAAACTCCCGGATTCGTATGTCCCGGAAACGCCGGTCCGAACGGATGGCGACGCCGAGCCGGTTCTGCTGGACAAGGGAATGGCCGACCAGCAGGGCGACACCGCGACCGTAGTGCTCGACAAATCCGCGGTGAGCCCACCTCCTGATCAGGCCGGACCTACCGAATCGGATACCGCGCAGACCGGACCGGCCGCAGCTGGCAGCGGGAAGAGCAGCGACCGAGCCGACCTGGCCCCGTCCACCGGCGCCGGTTCCGCACCGGCCGAGTCACCGACCGCCGGCCCCATCTCGCTCGGCGAAGACTTCGCCGACACCGCGACCGGCACGAACCGTCCCGCGGCGGCGCACCCCGCGATCGTCGGGGGCGCAATCCCTCCGTCCTGGGATCCGCTCGGCGTCGCCCCGCTGGCCTGGGACCTTCCGGAACCTGCGCCCGTCCGTACCGCCGTGGCGCCACCGGCGAAGCGCCCGCGCTCGCGGCTGACCCCGGTGGTCATCGGCCTGGCCATCCTCGCGGCCGCCGGCGCGGGCGCGGCGGCGGCCTCGGGTGCGGAGTGGATGACGCCGGGCCGGATCGGCGCGGCAGCGCTGGCGGTGATCGGGCTCGGCCTGGTGCTCGGCGCTTTCCTGCACCGCGGCTACGGCCTGCTGGTGCTCACCGCGCCACTCGCCGGATTCGTACTGCTCGCCTCCGCCGTCGGCCCGATCGAGTTCGACCGCGGCGCGATGGGCGACCACATCTGGGCGCCGACCTCCGCCGCCGACCTGGCGCCGCAGTACAAGGTGACCATGGGCTCCGGCACGCTGGACCTGCGTTCGCTGAAACTGACCGAGAACCGCGCCGTGAACATCGACGCCGACATGGCCGAAGTCCGCGTACTGCTGCCCGCGGACCTGACGGTCCGCACCCACTGCACGGCATCCATGGCCGAAGCCATCTGCGACAACGGCATCAGCGGCCCGAACACACCTGGGGCGCCGGTGCTCGACTTGAACGTCGACGTCCGGTTCGGAAACGTGGAGGTGCGCCGTGGCTGAGACCGGCAAGAACAACACCGGCGAATCCCGCCGCGGCCCGGCCGCCTCGCTGCTCATCGCTGGACTGCTGGCCCTCGCGGTGAGCGTGCTGGGCTTCATCGGTCCCGCGTCCTGGCCCGCGGCCAGCATGCTCCCGCTCGGTTGGATCGTGGTGCTCGCCGCGATCGTCATCGGCATCCTGCTGGTGATCTCCCCGCGTAAACGATCGTGATCATCCGGCCGCTACGAATGGCCCGCCGACACGGACAGACCTTTTCGCGAAGCGTGTGAGGCGCACGCAGCCGAACCCCACTGCCCATTGTCGTTGCACGACAGGAGTACCGATGAAGCCCGACCAGAACGGCGCTCAGGCCGAGCCCGCCGCCAGACCCACACCACCCGATCCACGCGGCAGACCGCACCTCTGCACCACCAACGGAACGCTCTTGGGCCACTTGGTCCTGCACAGCGCCACTTGGCACCGGCCGCGCTGACCCGTTCACACCGCGGCAGTGGGTGTGCAGAGCTGCTCGGGAATGTGAAGGCGCGGAATTACTCCCACTCGATGGTGCCCGGCGGCTTGCTGGTCACGTCCAGGACTACGCGGTTGACTTCGGCCACCTCGTTGGTGATCCGGGTGGAGATGCGTTCGAGCACGTCATAGGGCAGACGGGTCCAGTCGGCGGTCATCGCGTCCTCGCTGGAAACCGGGCGCAGCACGATGGGGTGGCCATAGGTGCGGCCGTCGCCCTGCACGCCGACGCTGCGGACATCCGCCAGCAGCACGACCGGGCACTGCCAGATCTGACCGTCCAGGCCCGCCGCGGTCAGCTCCTCGCGAGCGATGGCGTCGGCGCGGCGCAAGGTCTCCAGGCGGTCCGCGGTGACCTCACCGACGATCCGGATGGCGAGACCCGGGCCCGGGAACGGTTGGCGGGCAACGATTTCCTCCGGCAGGCCGAGCTCGCGGCCCACGGCCCGAACCTCGTCCTTGAACAGCAAGCGCAGCGGCTCGACCAGTTCGAACTCCAGGTCTTCTGGCAGCCCGCCGACATTGTGGTGGCTCTTGATGTTCGCGGTGCCGCTGCCGCCGCCGGACTCCACGACGTCCGGATACAGCGTGCCCTGCACCAGGAACTCGACCTTCGGCGTCGCGCCGTCCGCGTCGCTGTGCTCGAGCACCACCTCGCCCACCGCGTCCTCGAAGGACCGGATGAATTCCCGTCCGATGATCTTGCGCTTCTCCTCGGGATCGGTGACGCCCTTCAACTCGCCGAGGAACTTGTCCACCGCGTCGACGGTCACCAGCTTGGCGCCGGTCGCGGCGACGAAATCCCGCTGCACCTGCTCGCGCTCCCCCGCCCTCAGCAGGCCGTGGTCGACGAAGACGCAGGTCAACCGGTCACCGATGGCACGCTGCACCAGCGCGGCGGCGACCGCGCTGTCCACCCCACCGGACAGCCCGCAGATCGCGTGCCCGTCACCGACCTGCTCGCGCACCGAGGCGATGAGCGACTCGGCAATGTTCGCCGGGGTCCATGTCGATGGAATGCCCGCGAGCTCGTGCAGGAACCGGCTCAGTACCTGCTGACCGTGCGGCGAGTGCAGCACCTCGGGGTGGTACTGCACACCCGCCAGGCGGCGCGCGCGGTCCTCGAACGCGGCGACCGGCGCGCCCGCGGTGGTGCCGGTGACCTCGAAGCCCTCCGGCGCGTCGGTGACCGCATCGCCGTGGCTCATCCATACCGGCTGGATGGTGGGCAGGCCGCCGTGCAGCAACCCGCCGTCGATGTTGAGTTCGGTGCGGCCGTACTCGCGCGTGCCGGTGTGGGCGACCGTGCCGCCCAGCGCCTGCGCCATCGCCTGGAAGCCATAGCAGATGCCGAACACCGGCAGTCCCAGCTCGAACAGCCGTGGGTCCAGCTGCGGTGCGCCCTCGGTGTACACGCTGGCCGGACCGCCGGAGAGAATCACCGCGAGCGGCTGCTTCTCCGCGATCTCCTCCACCGTCGTGGTGTGCGGAACCACCTCGGAGAACACGCTCGACTCGCGAACCCGCCGTGCGATCAGCTGCGCGTACTGAGCTCCGAAGTCGACGACGAGGACCGGTCTCTGGGTTTGTGCCACCCACACAGTTTAGTGAGCGGCGAAACGACCGAATCATCGGCACAGCGTCCGCGCGCACGACCGAGTCGGCCGACCGAATCGTCCCGCGAACCCCCGCCGCGCTGGTTATCCTTCTGCTCGTGCCCTTCGCCCGCGCGATCGATGCCCACATCCACTACGAGGACAGCGGCGGGGACGGCCCGGTGGTACTGCTGGCGCACGAGTTCTTCATGGACCGCACCATGTTCGCCGCCCAAATGGCCGCGCTCGCACCGGAATTCCGGATCGTCTCCTGGGACGCACGCGGCCACGGCCGCACCAGGGACGAGGGCCTACCGTTCACCTATTGGACCGCCGCGCGCGACGCGCTGACCGTGCTCGATCACCTCGGCGCCGAACAGGCCGTGGTCGGCGGCACCGCGCAGGGCGGCTTCACCGCACTGCGCACCGCGCTGATCGCGCCGGAACGGGTCTCCGCGCTGATCCTGATCAGCACCGAAGCGCACGGCCCCACTCCCGAGCAGTCCACCGCCACCCAGAAGTTCCTCGAACAGTGGTACGACGACGGCTCCCGCGAACGGGCCGCGCGTCAACTGGCCTCCTGGCTGATCGGCGACGACGAGTGGTATCGCACGATCTGGACCCAGCGCTGGCTGGTGCGTGACCGGCGTGGCATCGAAGCCGCCGCGGGCTGCCTGCTCAGCCGGGATTCGGTGCTGGACCGGCTCCGCGAAATCACCTGCCCCGCCTTGGTGATCCACCCCACCGACAGCGGAATGGACCGCGAGCGCGCCCGGCAACTGGCCCGCGGCTTGTCCGGCGCCACCTTCGTCGAGATCGCCAACGCGCGACTCGCGGTGACGATGACCCATCCGGAGCCGATCAACCACGCGATCCAGCAGTTCCTGCGCACCAGGACGAAGCCGGCCCGCAAGACGAAAGCGACCCGGGCGCGGTGAACCCGCCACGCGAGTCGGGCGCGAGTCTTACGAGCGCCGTTCGTGGCGCTGCAAATCAAGCACGAACGCTGAGCCCGACCTTCTGGAACTCCTTCAGATCCGAGTAACCGGCCTTGGCCATCGAACGCCGCAGGCCACCAACGAGATTCAGCGTGCCGAACGGATCGTCCGAGGGACCGTAGAGTACGCGCTCCAGGGTCGGGCGCACGCTGCCGCCCTCCGGCTCGCCGCCGAGGTCCCACGGATCGTCCACGTGCAGCAGCGAACCGCGCGGCACCGAAGGATGCGCGGCCGCCGACGGCCAGTACCAGCCACGGCCCGGCGCCTCCGCGGCCACGGCGAGCGGCACACCGAGCATCGCGGCGTCCGCCCCGCATGCGATCGCCTTCGCCAGCTGGCCGGACGTGGCGATGTCCCCGTCGGCGATGACGTGCACGTAGCGGCCACCGGTCTCGTCCAGGTAGTCGCGGCGGGCGGCGGCGGCATCCGCGATCGCGGTCGCCATCGGCACACCGATGCCGAGTACCTCGCCGGTGGTGGTCGCACCGGGGTAGGAGCCGTAACCGACGATCACGCCCGCCGCGCCGGTGCGCATCAGGTGCAGCGCGGTGCGGTGATCGCTCACGCCGCCTGCGACCACCGGCACGTCCAGCTCGGCGATGAAGGTCTTGAGGTTCAGCGGTTCACCGTCGCCGACATGCTCGGCGGAGATGATCGTGCCGTGCACCACCAGCAGGTCGATGCCCGCCTGCAACAGCGCCGGGGTGAGAGTCCGCGCGTTCTGTGGGCTCACCCGCACCGCGACCGTGACACCGGCCGCACGGACCTGCGCGACCGCGGCGGCGAGCAGATCCGGCTGCATCGGCGCGGCGTGCAATTCTTGGAGCATCGCCACGGCGCGCTCGTAGCCGCCCTTGCCGACGAGTTCGAGCAACTGGTCGATCTTCGCGGAGACGTCCGCGTGCCGCGCCCACAGGCCCTCACCGTTGATCACGCCGAGCCCGCCGAGGCGGCCCAACTCGATGGCGAACTCCGGCGACACCAGCGCGTCGGTCGGATGCGCGAGGCACGGGATCTCGAAGCGGTAGGCATCCAGCTGCCAGGACAGCGACACCTGCTTCGACGAGCGGGTCCGGCGCGAGGGGACGATGTCGACGTCGTCCAGCTCGTAGGTACGCCGGGCGGTCCGGCCCATGCCGATCTCCACCATGTCGCGCACGCATATCTCCTTAATGTTTCTGCCGCGCATGCGGCGCTGCGCATTCGCGGCCCTCGGTGGCTTCGTTTCCGAGCGGCCGAGACCGCGACTGCCGTCGCATGCGCTCCGGCCGCTCGAACGCGAGCTGGGCCGTCTTCGTTTTGTCGCAGCGCCACTGGCGCTACGTGTTCGCGCCCCTGTGGCTCGCGCAGAGCGGGGCGAATTCGCGCGTGCGCTTCGCCGCACTCCGACGCGGCCGGGCCACGAACGGACGCTCGTAGGACTCGCACCTCCGGTGGTCACGGGGCGGGCCGAGCGGACCGCTGCCGCGCGGCCGGCTCGGTTACCGAAGCCCACGAGCAGCTCAATCATGCACGGACCGGTTGGTCCTGTACATGAACGTAGCGGGCTAGCCGCGTCCGGTGTAGTTAGGGGCCTCGACGGTCATGGTGATGTCGTGCGGGTGGCTCTCCTTGAGACCCGCCGCGGTGATCTGCACGAACTGCGCGTCCTGCAGATGCGCGATCGACTGCGAACCGGTGTAGCCCATGGCGGCGCGCAGCCCACCGACCAGCTGGTGGATGACCTGGTTGACCGGCCCGCGGAACGGCACCCGGCCCTCGATGCCCTCCGGCACCAGCTTGTCCTCGGCAAGCACGTCGTCCTGGAAGTAACGGTCCTTGGAGAACGACTTGGCCTGCCCGCGGCCCTGCATGGCGCCCAGCGAGCCCATGCCGCGGTAGCTCTTGAACTGCTTACCGCCGACCAGGATCAGTTCACCCGGCGATTCGGCGGTACCTGCGAGCAACGAGCCCAGCATCACGGTGGACGCGCCCGCGGCGATGGCCTTGGCGATATCGCCGGAGAACTGGATGCCGCCGTCGGCGATCACCGGGACACCCGCGGCCTTGCACGCCGCGACCGCCTCCAGGATCGCGGTGATCTGCGGCGCGCCGACGCCGGCGACGACGCGGGTGGTGCAGATGGAGCCGGGGCCGACACCGACCTTGACCGCGTCCGCGCCCGCCTCGACCAGGGCCGCCGCGCCCGCCCGGGTGGCCACGTTGCCGCCGACCACCTGGATCCGGTCGCCGACCTCTGTCTTCACCTTGGTCACCATCTGCAGCACCTGCGCCTGGTGACCGTGCGCGGTGTCCACCACGAGCACGTCGACGCCCGCGTCGGCGAGCGTCATGGCGCGCGACCACGCGTCCTCGCCGACGCCGACCGCGGCGCCGACCAGCAGGCGGCCGTCGCGGTCCTTGGTGGCGTTCGGGTACTGATCGGTCTTGACGAAGTCCTTGACGGTGATGAGCCCGCGCAGCCGTCCGTTGCCGTCGACGATCGGGAGCTTCTCCACCTTGTGCCTGCGCAGCAGACCGAGCGCGGCCTCGGCGGTCACGCCCTCCTGCGCGGTGATCAGCGGGGCCTTGGTCATCACATCGGCGACACGGCGGTCCTGGTCCACCTCGAAACGCATGTCGCGATTGGTGATGATGCCCACAAGCGCGCCGGTCTCGTCCACCACGGGAAGCCCGGAGATGCGGAACCTGGCGCACATCGCGTCGACCTCGGCGAGGGTGTCGGTCGGACGGCAGGTGACCGGGTCGGTGACCATGCCCGCCTCGGACCGCTTGACCGTCTCCACCTGGGATGCCTGGTCGGCTGCCGAAAGGTTGCGGTGCAACACGCCCATGCCGCCCGCGCGGGCCATCGCGATGGCCATCCGCGCCTCGGTCACCGTGTCCATGGCCGAGCTGACCAGTGGGGTGCGCAGCCGGATCTCCCGGGTCAACAGGCTGGAAGTCTCCACGGAACTGGGGATCAGATCCGACGCGGCAGGCAGCAGCAGCACATCGTCGAACGTGAGGCCGAGCATGGCGATCTTGTTCGGATCGTCGCCACCCGTAGGAGGGCGGACTGCGATTCGTTCGCCCGATACGGGATTACTCATTCGGATCGACCCCTCCTGGACGTCGATAGCGACCGGCGCCGGACGAACCGGCGTCGGGACGGCTGATGGGATGGACGGTGGCGTTCGGCGGCGGTGCTGTCGGGACCCGCCGTAGCCATTGCTCCATGGTATCGGTCCGGTGAACTCGCCGACGAAGTGAGGCCACCACCGAAACTGGCAGGCCGCATCGCTGGCGCAGATGGGCCTGTTCTGCGTACCGTGGGGATGTGCGCGACCATCTACCACCTGGCTTGCCGCCGGATCCATTCGCCGGAGACCCCTCCGACCCGTCGGCCGCGCTCGATGCCATCGAGCCCGGCGAACCGCTGGATCCCCACGAGCGCCTTGCGGTCGAGGAGGATCTCGCCGACCTCGCGGTGTACGAGGCACTGCTGGCCCACCGCGGTATCCGCGGACTCGTGGTCAGCTGCGAAGACTGCAGGCAGGACCACTACCACGACTGGGACATGTTGCGCGCCAACTTGCTGCAGCTGCTGGTCGACGGCACGGTCCGCCCGCACGAGCCCGCCTACGACCCGACACCCGAGGCGTATGTCACCTGGGACTACTGCCGTGGCTACGCGGACGCCTCGATGAACGAGGCCTTCCACGGCGACGGGTTCGACGGATTCGACAGCTGAGACAGCTCTCCCCACAGACGAACGCGGCCCACTGGAGGCTCGCGTACCCGATGCTTGCCACTGTGATTTTCGACGCACACGATCACGGTGGTAGGCGGATGGCCCGTCGTCGGCAGACCGCCGCGCCGATAGTCGAACAGACAGAAAACCGACCACCGGATGGCGATCGGTTCATGTCTTTTTCGAGAGTTCTTCGGTTCAGCGACCGGGCGGGAACGTACCCGGGTTGATGGGGGCGTTGGGCACGACGACAGTCGGAGGCGTGTAGTTGGTCGGGGTCTGTACCCGCGTGGGAGGCAGCGGCGCCGTCGGAGGACCCCCGGTGTCCGCCGTCGGTTGCACGACGGTTGGCGGGTCCACGTCCGTTGTCGGCGCGGTGGGCGGCTGCTGGGCCGGGGTGGTGGGTTCCACGGTGACCTGCGGCGGCGTGGTCGCCGCAGGCGGCACGGTGGTCATGGGCGGCACGGTGGTCGGCGCACCGCCGCCGTTCGGCGCGGTGACCTCCGGCGACAGCGTCGGCTTGCCGGACTGTTCCACCGGCGGCTGCAGGATCGTCGTGCCGGTGCCGCCGGTCGCCGGATTGGGCCGCGTGGTCGCGCTGTTGCCCTGGGTCGCCCGCGGGTCGGTGGTCTTCGGCGCCGTCGACTCGAGCTGGTCGGCCAGCTCCGGCGAGTACTTGCGCAGCTCGGCGAGCAAACGCTGCCACTCGGTCATCAGTTCGCTACGCTTCTCCGGGTCGCTGACCTGATCGGCAGTCTCCCTGGCCCGCTCCAGACGCTCCTTCGCCTGCGTCGGGTTCTGCGAGACCAGCGCCGACGCCTGACTCAGATCGTTGTCGGCCCGCTGCACCACGGTCGTCTGGGCCTGCTCACTGAACACGACCTCCTTGACCCGCCACAGCGGATCGCCCGGCTCAGCGTTGTACGAGAACGCTGTCATGCCGCCGATGACCAGGGCCAGTGCCGCCGCGGTGCCCATGATCGGGCGAAGTAGCCGTAGCCGCCCACCGGTGTGTGCCCCGATGCGAGCCTGCCGCGCGCCGATCTCCTGGTTGACCGCGGCCACGATCGCGTCCAGATCCGGCTCCGCGGGCATCGGCGGGGCGACCAGCTCCGCCCGCCAATCCGCGAGCAGCGTCGCGAGCTGATACTCCTCGGCGCTGTCGGTGTGCACCGGACCATCGCTGGCGATGGCGTCGATCAGAGCATCGTCGCGGCGTACCGCGGCGATGTCGACCGGGCCGCTGTCACCGGACGCCTCGGCGTAGGGACCGCTGTTCCGCGATCCAAGCCGCGCCTTCCAGTCACCCCGACCGCGCTCGCCATCCCTAGCCATACATTTCACCTGCCCTCGCCACTTGTGACTTGAGTTTCGCGAGTGCCCTGTGTTGGGCGACCCGTATCGCACCCGCCGTACTGCCCACGGCGACTGCGGTTTCTTCCGCTGACAAACCCATGACCAAGCGCAGGATCAAGATCTCCCGATGCTTCTCAGGAAGCGTCGCGAGCAGACGGTTCATCTGCCTGCTCGTCTCGGACTCGAGAGCTCGTTGTTCCGGTCCCTGGTCGGTGGATATGACATCTGGTACTTCGGCCATCGCCTCCGCCTTGTTACGGGCGGCGTTGCGATGCGCGTCGGCGACCTTGTGCGAAGCGATCCCGTACACGAAGGCCATGAAGGGCCTGCCCTGGTCTTGATACCTGGGCAAGGCGGTCATCACAGCCAGGCAAACCTCCTGCGCAACGTCGTCCGCGGAGAGCTGCCCACGCTCCGCGGCTCCGATCCGCGCGCGGCAGTAGCGCACCACCAGCGGGCGGATCATCCCGAGTACTTGAGCTAAAGCGGATCTGTCGCCCTGCGCAGCGGCAGCGACGGCGAGGTCCAACTCTTCGCCCGTGTGCGTCATCGTCAGAGATATTCCTGGCGTTACAAGTGGCACGGTCCGGTGACGACCAGTGCTTCCACCGAAGGGGCGGAACGGATCTAACAATAGCGACCCGTTGGCGGGAACTTGGCAACACGGTGTTCTCCGTGATCATCTGCCAGCTACCAAGGGGAACGCAGTGCCCCGCCGCGGCGAGCGACGATCGCGGCGCACTCGTCCGCTTCCGCCGCGGCGCCTTCGACGCCGAGTCCGGCACGAAGCATGGCGCAAGCCCAGCGCAACGGAAGCAGGTCGTGCGCGCGACACTGTCCGACGACCTCCTCGCTCAACGCGACCGATCGCTCGCGCGCGTCGCACGCCGCGGCGGCCGCGGCGACCAGCAGGCGGGACTTGACCTGATGCCGCACCGAGGGCGTGCGCTCGGCCAGTTCCAGCGCGGCCGCCGCATGCGTGGCCGCGGACCCGGAATCGCCTGCCGCCAAAGCCGTTTCCGCGGACACCCAGTGCAGCCGGACCGCGGGACGCCAGCTGGTCCGGTGCCGGCGCGCCGCCGCCGCGCTGCGCCGCAGCAGCCGATCGGCGAGCGCGAGCCGTCCGGTGCCGAGCGCGTCGGCGGCGAGTCCGGTGAGTGCGTCGCAGATGGCGTCGCCGCGGCTGGGACGGTAGGGGGCGTCGGGGGCGCTCCCGGTCGCGACGGCTTCGGTTGCGGCGTCGGTCGCGAGGATCAGCGCGGCGGCCCGTCCGTCCAACGCCGAGGCACGCTCGTGCCAGCCGAGCTGGCGCAGAAAAGATCCTTCCGCACTTCCCGCCAGTGAGAGGAGCACTGGGTCGGCGCTGTGGTTGCATACTTTGCGCAATTCGACCCTGGCCGCGGCGTAGCGCCCCTGGCCACCGAGAACCACCGCGCGATACCACCAACCAAGCGCATCCGATGCGGGCGGCAACTCGGTGGCGGCACGACCGGGATCGGCCCCGAAGGCGGCCTCGGCGAGGACAACGAGACGAGGATCTCCGAGTGGAGCGGGCGCGAACACGGGCGCACTCTATCCCGTGCCGGACCAGGGACGGTCCAACGGAAAGGCCGCCAGCAGCCCGCTGGCAACCTCTCAGCATTTCGGTCGCGCGCCCATGTTGCCATTAGGTAAATCTCGCTCCGGCAATCGCCGAGCGCCCGCCCCGGGAATTCATGCGTGTTTCGTGTAATTAACCCGCCCGCCCCGTTTCCGCCATCTCCGATCCGCACGACGCGAACGCCCGAGGGGCAGCGGTGATCGCCGCCATACGGCCGACATCGGCACCCAGGGCGCCGCTAGAGCAACAAAATCGCCCCTACCTGCGCAAACTCGACTTCGTTCAGTGCATGACGGAGCCACGGTCCACCGGCCAACCGAACAGTATCGCCGGAACCAATGCAAAAAGTAAACAGTCCGGAGGTTAAATTTGGCAGCGCGAGATTTGGAAAACTGCTGCGCCGAACTATTGACGGAATTTCGCGGCTGGACCTAACGTAGCTCATCGCCACGGACGGCGCCGCGCGAAATTGCAGCGACCGCGAAGGGCGAGCCCCAGGGCACCTTCGCCGACACGGCGCCGTGGCCCACGACCGTTGCAGAACAACTGCTCGACAATGCTGACGAGCTCGCACCACGAGGAGTTCACCATGCCCATGCCGACCCACCTTCCGGGACCTAACGCCGATGTCTGGGATTGGCAGATGCGAGGGTCTTGCCGCGGGCAGGATTCCGCGGTGTTCTTCCATCCCGATGGGGAGCGTGGCCGAGCCCGCACCGCGCGCGAGATGCGCGCCAAGGAGATCTGCCGCACCTGCCCGGTGCTCATGCAGTGCCGCGCGCACGCGCTGAAAGTCAGCGAGCCCTATGGCATCTGGGGCGGCATGTCGGAGACCGAGCGCGAGATGCACGCGCGGCGCAACCGCCGCCGCATGGCCGTCTGAGCCGAATCCCCTCCCATCCGGACGCCGCCGGGCGTCGAATGCCTAGCAAACAACGGGCCACTGCAACAAGCTCCGGGCCGAGCCGCGCACGCATCACGGTGATCGGTTCAACGCCGGAGATCGGCGCGTGGGTTCCGATCGGTCACCATCGATCGGCCGGCCGCCGTGGCGCACGGTCGAGGGCCGTGCGGCTGTCGGTCCGGCGTGTTGCGGGCACGCTCGGCGGGCGCGAACGACGGGCCTGGAGTGCCGCCGATCGGACACAGCGGGTCACGGCGTGTTTCCTTCCGAGAGATGTCCGGCGTGTCGCGGTTTTTCGCGGAGCCGCTGGCCTACCGTCAGTTCGCGGGTACCCCACCGGAAGGGAGGTCATAGCGACGCGCTACGGTAGTGACTGATGACACAGAATGGAGCGTTGTGACAACGCGGCCGCCAGCCGCAGAGGGCGACTCGTTCCGAAGAGAAGCCTTCCCACCCACGGTGGATTCTGCGGTTACGGCACGCGCAGCCGAAAGTATCGAGCTCGCCGCCCTTTTGCATCGATGCGGCCACGCCGACCAAGACGCATTCGCCGAGTTGTACGACCGGACGTGTGCGCGCGTCTTCGGTCTGGTGTTGCGCGTGCTGCATGATCCGGGATACGCGGAGGAGACCACGCAGGAGGTCTATCTGCAGATCTGGCGGATGGCAGCGAGTTTCGACCCGGCGAAGGGCTCGGCGGTCACGTGGTTGATGACGCTCGCGCACCGGCGCGCCGTCGACCGGGTCCGCGCCGAGCAGGCCCACACCCAACGCGAAGTCGCCTATGGGATTCGGGTTCTGGGCAACGAATTCGACGAGGTCACCGAAGAGGTCGAGCGCAGGTTCGAGCAACAGGCCGTCCTGGCCGGTCTCGCCACCCTGACGGAGACCCAGCGGGAAGCCATCTCGCTCGCCTACTACGGCGGGCGAACCTATGCGGAGGTAGCCACCTACCTCGACGTAGGGTTACCTACTGTGAAGTCCCGGATTCGGGACGGATTGACACGACTGAAAAGAAGTTTGGGGGTGACGTGAGATGAACGAACGCCAGATCGATCTCGCGCACGCCGTCGCGCTCGGATCGATCGACGACGAAGACCATCACGAAGTACAGGAACTGCTCGACAGCGAGGACCCCGTGCTACGCGCGGAGTTCGCCGAGCGCGTGAGAGATACCAGAGAAGCTCTTTCGGCTTTCGCCACAGCCGCGGCGGCCACCCCGCCGCCGTCGCTGCGTCTTCGCTTACTCGCGGCCGTCACCGCGCAGCAGCCACCGGTCGCCAGCTGAAACCGGCCGCCGCCAAGGCTTCCCGCTCCGCGCGCGCCGACCCGTAGCGGTCGGACCGCCCAGGATCGTCTTCCGGTTCCGCGCCAGACAGCGTGTCGAGCTTCGGAATACCCCGGTACCGCCAGCAGTCGCCGACGTCGGGTCGTCGTGTGCACGGGCAAGGCCCCCGAACCGCGTGGTTCGGGGGCCTTGTCGCCTGGATGCTCGAGCAGTCCCTGCTCAGTGCGCGTGGCCGTGGTGTCCGTGGTTGTGCTGCTCCTCGGCAGGCTTGTCGACCACGGCGCTCTCGGTGGTGAGCACCATGCGCGCGACCGACGCCGCGTTCACGACGGCCGAGCGGGTCACCTTCACCGGGTCGACGACACCGTCGGTAAGCAGGTCACCGTAACTGAGGGTGGCGGCGTTGAAGCCCTCCTTGCCCTCGGCGACCTTGCTGACCACCACGGCGCCGTCCACGCCCGCGTTGGTGGCGATCCAGTACAGCGGCGCCCGCAGCGCGGTGCGCACCACCTCGACGCCGACGGCCTCATCACCGGACAACGCGTCGCGCAGCTCGGCCAGCTTGGCGCTCGCCTGCACCAGAGCGGTGCCGCCACCGGGCACGATGCCCTCTTCGACGGCGGCCTTGGCAGCGCTCACCGCGTCCTCGACGCGGTACTTGCGCTCCTTGAGCGCCGTCTCGGTGGCCGCGCCGACCTTGATCACCGCGACGCCACCGGCCAGCTTGGCCAGCCGCTCCTCGAGCTTCTCGCGGTCCCAGTCGGAATCGGTGGACTCGATCTCCCGGCGCAGCTGCGTGACGCGGGCCTCGATGTCCGCCGCGGAACCGGCGCCGTCGATGATGGTGGTGTCGTCCTTGGTGACGACGACGCGACGCGCCTTGCCGAGCACCTCGATGCCCGCCTCGCGCAGGGAGATGCCCAGGTCGGGGTTCACCACGGTGCCGCCGGTGACCACGGCCAAGTCGTCGAGGAACGCCTTGCGGCGATCGCCGAAGAACGGCGCCTTCACCGCGACCGCCTTGATCGTCTTGCGAATCGCGTTGACCACCAAGGTGGACAGCGCCTCGCCCTCGACGTCCTCGGCGATGATCAGCACCGGCTTGCCGCTCTCGGCGATCTTCTCCAGCAGCGGCAGGAAGTCCGGCAGCGAGCTGATCTTCTCGCGGTTCAGCAGGACGAACGCGTCCTCGAGGACGGCCTGCTGGCTGTCGGCATCGGTGACGAAGTACGGCGAGAGGTAGCCCTTGTCGAACTGCACGCCCTCGGTGACGACGAGTTCGGTCTGCAGCGTGGAGGACTCCTCGACGGTGACAACGCCGTCCTTGCCGACCGTGGTCAGCGCCTTGCCGACCATTCCGCCGATCTCCTCGTCGCGCGAGGAGACCGTCGCGACCTGCGCGATGGCCTGCTCGCCGGAGACCGGGGTGGCCAGTGCGAGCAGCGCCTCGGAGACCGCGTCGGCGGCCTTGGCGATGCCCGAGCCGACGGCGATCGGATTCGCGCCGGCCGCAACGTTCTTCAGGCCGGCGCGGACCAGCGCCTGGGCCAGCACGGTGGCGGTGGTCGTGCCGTCGCCCGCGACGTCGTTGGTCTTGGTGGCGACGCTCTTGACCAGCTGCGCGCCGAGGTTCTCGAACGGGTCGTCCAGCTCGATGTCGCGCGCGATGGTGACGCCGTCGTTGGTCACGGTCGGGCCGCCGAAGGCCTTCGCGAGTACGACGTGACGCCCGCGCGGGCCGAGGGTGACCTTCACCGCGTCGGCGAGCTTGTCGACACCGCGTTCCAGAGCCCGACGAGCCTTCTCGTCGAACTCGATCTGCTTTGCCATGTGTTTTGCTCCTGTATCGGGTTCGCGGCGCTCCGGGTGGTTTACCGAAGCCACGCCAGGCAATGCGCCGAAGGCGCCGGCCAACGCACTCCGCCCCGGGTCACGAAAGACACCGGGGCGGAACGCATGCGTGCCTGATCGGCTACTTGGTGACGACGGCCAGCACGTCGCGCGCCGACAGGATGAGGTACTCCTCGCCCTGGTACTTGATCTCGGTGCCGCCGTACTTGCTGTAGATGACGGTGTCACCCTCCTTGACGTCGACCGGGATGCGGTCGCCCTTGTCGGTGACGCGTCCCTCGCCGACGGCGATGACGGTGCCCTCCTGCGGCTTCTCCTTCGCCGTGTCGGGGATGACCAGGCCGGAGGCCGTCGTCGTCTCGGCCTCGTTGGCCTGGACGAGGATCTTGTCCTCGAGCGGCTTGATGTTCACGCTCGCCACGTTGAGCCCTCCACTTTCAGGGGATGTCGGTCGCCCGGAACTGTTGTCCCGGACTCATCGGTTCGGTCACGGTGCTGACCCTGGGCATAGCCCCGTCGTCGCGGGTGCCGGGACCCCTGCTCAGTAGTCAAGCTGCTGGCACAAGCACTACACACAGTGCCGACTAGCACTCTATACATGAGAGTGCCAGCGCTCAAGGCTGGGCGGTGCCAACTTTGCGCGGCGCGCCCATGACGCTCGGGGCTTGGCGATTAGTTCGGGAAAACAGTAACGTTCGGATAACGGATTGTGACACTATGGACGACGGTCGCTGTCCGGCCTTGTCGTTCGTCACCAATCGGCGACGCCGAGGCTATGCAGGGGTACCACGGCGGCGCCGAAAGATGCGGCGTCGCAGCACCATCGTTGCACCACCAGCGTCACCAGAGAGCAACCCACGTGATCCATGGCCGGTCCCCGCGACCTCACCCGGACGAGGGCCGGTTCGATTCCCGATCCGGGTCGCACGTCATCCACACGGCGGTCCGGCAGTTCATTCGAGATGGTCGGCCACACCACGACCATCCGCTCGAAGGGAGGTGAACATGCGAACGTCCCTCGGCATCTCGGCCGGGACCGAGGTCGTGTGCTCCGCGCTGGTCGCCACCGCATCCAATGGCGCGCAGAGCTTCGACTACCGCGTCGTCTCCGCCGACGCGGCCCATTCCGACCTCGGCGACCTGGTGGCGTCCTCGATCGAACTGATGACCACCCAGCTTCCGACCACCCAACCGTCGCGCGACGTCGTCCCACCGGTCGGTGGGCGCTTCGCCGGTGCGCCACGCGATTTCGATTCCGTGACCAGGCGCCCGCCCACCAGCGTCGCGGTCGCCTACCGCACCAAGGAGCAGGCCCAGGTCATCCGCTCGGCCACCGGAAAACAGCGTGATCTGCGACTGATCCCGGAGGGCACCGCCGCGTTGACCTATCTGCGGTACACGGGTCTGCTCGACCGGTATGACACGGTAGCCATCGTCGATCTGGGCGCGGCCGGGCTCACTGTCACCGTCGCCGACCTCACCGACGGCTCCCTGCTCCGCTCCGATCGCACCGCGGCCGTCAGCGGCAAGGTCATCGACGACCTGATCTACCACCATCTGGTGGACCTGCACTTCGCCCGGCGCGGCACCCGCCCGAACCGCGGCATGCTGACCAACCGGGGCCGCGCGGCCAAGGAACACCTATCCGTCGCGCCCGCGGTCACCATCGACCATGTCGCCGGTCGGCCGCTGAAGCTGACCAGAGCCGACTTCCAAGAGTTGATCGCCGACCTGCTGCGCGACCTGACGGTGTTCGTCACCGCCGCCTTCACTCGCGCGCCGCGGCCACCGGAGGCGGTCGCGGTGATCGGCGGCGGCGCGAACATTCCCGCGGTGCTCGACAGGTTGACCGCCGCCCTGGACGTGCCGGTGTTCACCGTGCCCGACCCGGAGGCGGTGACCGCGAAAGGCGCCGCGCTGGTCGCGGATTCGGTGCAGCCGTCGGTGTTTCCGGTGGGCGCGCTCGGCGGCGACGCGCCCGCCGGGACGTTCGCCAAGGTGTTCGGCACCCTGGCCGGCGCTATCGTGGTCGTCGGCCTGATCGTCGGCTACGGCGTGAAGACATTCGCACCTACCTCGGACGACGAGGTCTCCCCCGCGGGGACCACGAGCAGTGCCTCCCACCTGCCGACGCCGGTGCCCGCCCCGCCGCCGACCCCGGCAGCCACCGCCAATGGCCGTGACCAGGACAGCACCGTTCGGCCCCCCACCAGCATCGCGCCGACCACCACCGGAGAGGCAGGCGGCACCGGAGTCCCACCGACCCAGCCCACGCTGCGCCCCGACCCGAACCTCCCGCCGATCCCGTTCCCGGAACTGCTCGGCCCGATGTACGGCAATCGGACTGTGCCACTGGGCGCTTCATCCAATGCGGAGCCGAGCGATGGGGACCGGACATTCGGCGCCGCGGACGGTGCGAGTTCCACACCGACCCAGGCACCCGCGCGGACGCGCCTGCCGCTCCCGCCACGAACGAACTCCCGGTCGGCAGCAGACCCGGGACTGCTCATGTCGAACTGACCCGGCCACCCGAAAGCCGAGCGCACCGCGGCCGAGCGGTCCAACACCCGCGAAGCCAACGCAACTACTGATACCGAAAGCACATGGGTAACTCGTCAAGTACGCCCAGAACCCGGAGAGCACCGACGCAGGACCTGAACGAAAATCCCGCGCTCCCCGGCTAGTACGGCCTAAAGACCCGGAGAGGCGGGGGAGCACATCCCGCGCCCCCGACTAGGACGGTCTAGAGACCCGGAGAGGCGGGGGAGCGGAGACCAGGCTGACCGACACCGGCAGACCTGGATCGGTGGCGACGGTCAGCGGCGACGGTGCGGCGCCGCCCGCGATCACGTGTGCGCCGAGCGCCGCGATCATCACGCCGTTGTCCGTGCACAACCGGGGCTTGGGCACGCGCAGGGTCAAACCGGCGGCGGCGCAACGCTCCTCGGCCATCGAACGGATCCGCGAATTGGCCGTCGCGCCGCCACCGAGCACCAGCGTGCCGACGCCGACGTCCTCGGCCGCGCGCACCGCCTTCATGGTGAGTACGTCAGCGACGGACTCCTGGAACGACGCCGCGATATCGGGGATGGGCAGATCGTCGGCGGCGATGCCATCGCGCTGTGCCGCCTCTACGTACCGGGCCACCGCGGTCTTGAGGCCGGAGAAGGAGAAGTCGTAACGAGGGTCACGCGGTCCGGTCATGCCGCGGGGGAACGCGATGGCGTGCGGATCACCGGTCGCCGCGGCGGCATCCAGTGCGGGACCACCGGGAAAGCCCAGTCCGAGCAGGCGCGCCACCTTGTCGAACGCCTCCCCCGCCGCGTCGTCGACCGTGCTGCCCAGCTCCACGATCGGCTCGGCCAGATCCGTGACGTGCAGCAGATGGGTGTGCCCGCCGGAGACCAGCAGCGCTACGCACGGCGGCATCGGCCCGTGCTCCAAGGTGTCCACCGCGACGTGCCCGCCGAGATGGTTGAGTGCGTAGAACGGCACATCCCACGCCGCCGCATACGCTTTCGCAGCCGCGACGCCGACCAGCAGCGCACCGGCCAAGCCCGGTCCGATGGTCACCGCCAGCGCGTCCGGCTTCGCGATACCCGCGGCGGACAGCGCGCGGCGCATCGCGGGCACGATCGCCTCCAGGTGTGCGCGCGAGGCGATTTCGGGGACGACGCCGCCGAAGCGCGCATGCTGGTCGACGCTGGAGGCGACCTCGTCGGCGAGCAGTTCGCAGGTGCCGTCGGCATTCCTGCGGACGATGCCGACGCCGGTTTCGTCGCAGGAACTTTCGATTCCCATGATGATCACGAGAGCACCTCATCCGGTGTGCGCCACGCCCGCTCCGCGCCGGTCAGCGCGGGGCGGCGCATCGTGTACGCGTCGGCGCCGCTGGGGTGGTAGTAGTTTTTGCGCAATCCGATGATGTGGAAGCCGTGCTTGGCGTAGAGCGCGATCGCGGGCGCGTTGTCGGTGCGGACCTCCAGGAACACCGGTCCACCGCGCCTGCCCGCCTCGGCGAGCAACGCCTCCAGCAGCAGCGTGCCGATGCCCGCGCGATGGCAGCCCGGATCGACGCCGATCGTGTGCACCTCGGCCTCGGGGTGTTCGGCATCACCCAGTAGCGCGATGCCCGCGTAACCGACCATTCGCCCGTCCTCGTCGCGCGCGGTGATGTAGCGGTTGTGCGCACCGGCGAGCTCGGACTGGAACGCCACCGCGGCCCACGGGTCGTCTTCCGGGAACAGCAGTTGCTCGAGCTCCACGCAGCGCGCGATATCGGCCGGCACCATCGGTTCGATTCGGACAGCCACCGTCACGCCCCCGTCCGGTCGAGCTTGCGATAGGCGTTCTCGACGGCATCCGGCCTGCGCAGGTACAGCGGTACCAGCGGCTCCGGCACGGTACGGGCGAGCAACTCGGCCGCCGCGACGCGCACCAATCCGGCGGACGAGGGTGTCTCGGCCGGGAGCACGGGAAGATCGAAGAAGTCGACGTGCGAAGCGGATCCGGCAATCGCCGTCGCCGGTCCCGCGTCCAGTTCGCCCGGCTTGCATACGTCGGGCCCCGCGACACGCGCGCCTTCCCGATATCGCGCCCAATACACCTCCCGCCGGCGCGCGTCGGTCACCACGAGCAGCTCGCCGGTCGGCGGAAGCTCCACCGCGGCGTCCGCCGCGATCGCGTCGAGGCTGCACACCCCGTACACCGGGATGCCCAGCGCGTCACCGAACGCGGCCGCCGTCGCCATGCCCACGCGCAGACCGGTGAACGGGCCGGGACCGACGCCGACCACGATCGCGGCGATATCGGTCCTGGAACGGCCTGCCTCGGTGAGGCATTCGAGAATCTGCGGGGTGAGCACCTCGGCGTGGGCACGGGGGTCGACCCGCACCCTGGAGGCGATAGTGCGCGCCTGGACGGGGCCGGCCGCGCCGGCGGCCTGATCCAGGTCCACCAGTCCCGCTGTAACGGCGGGTGTCGCGGTGTCGACGGCGAGTACAAGCATGATTGGCCTAACGATACCGGGTGGTAGACGCCACCGATGCGAGCTACCTTGTAGCTAACCCACCCATTCCCAGATCGCGGTGCGCACATCCGAATCCGGCCGGCGCGACAACAGCACACGCAAGTGGCGCTCCGCGAGGTGCTCCACCACTCCGCGCCCCCACTCCACCACGACCACCGCCTGATGCAGATCGGTGTCGAGGTCAAGGGCGTCGAGTTCGTCCAGGTCGCCGCCGAGCCGATAGGCGTCCACGTGCACCATGGGCACCGCGGGCGCGCCCGCACGGTGCCCGGCCGGGTGCTGACGGGCGATGATGAACGTCGGCGAGCTGACCCGGCCCTGCACGCCGAGCCCTTCGGCGATACCGCGGGTCAGCGCGGTCTTGCCCGCCCCGAGCGGGCCCTCCAGCACCACCAGGTCACCGGCATGCAGGTCCGCGGCCAGTTCGCGGCCGAGCGCTTCGGTGTCGGCCACGGTGGGCAGCACCCGTTGCCGCGAATCAGCCACCGGCCACCTCCGAGGTGTCGCCCAGCATCGGTTCGATGGCGCCCGCACGCACCAGCAACCGGTCAAGGGCGGCATTGACGATGTCCGGGTATTGCATGTGTGGCATGTGCGCGGCGCCCTCCAGCCGGATCAGCTCGCTGCCCGGCAATGCTTCGGCCAGCGCACGGGAATTGCGGAACGGGATCACCCGATCGTGGCCGCCGCCGAGCACCAATGCCGGTGTGTTCGCCAAGGCGGGCAGCGCCGCCGACTCGTCGTGCAGTTCGATGGCGTGGAGAAACTTCACGATGGTTTCCACCGGCGTCCGATCGATCATCAGCGTCGTGCAGCGGGACAGGGTCGGGCTCACCGGGCCGTGGAACGAGCTGACGTGCAGGATCGGCGTGATCAGGTGGCGCGCGGTGACGCGGCCCGCCTGCACCAGCGCGGGCGAGGCGTGCACGGCGAGCCGGAACCCGTCGATCGCCGGGTTGCGCAGTAGCTGGCCGATGCCCGTCGTGGTGACCTCCGCGGCGGTCGTCGACAGCAGCGCGATCCCGATCACCCTGTCCGCGAACAGCTCCGGGAAGCGTGCGGCCGCGGCCAGGATCGCCATTCCGCCCAGCGAATGCCCGACAAGCACCACCGGCCCCTTCGGCGTGGTGGCCGTCAGCACAGCGGCGAGATCGCGGCCGAGCTGGGCGACGGTGCAGCTGGAAGTAGTCGGCGTACCGGAGCGGCCGTGCCCGCGCAGATCGAAGAACACCATGCGGACTTGTGCGCCCCAAAGCTTTTCCAAGTCGCGGCGCTGGAAGTGGAAGGATTGCATGCTGTTGCAGAAGCCGTGCAGGAAGATCACCGTGACCGGCGCGTCGTCGGGGCCGCAGATCCGGGTGGCCAGGGGCACGCCGTCGTCGGCGAGCACCGTGCCCGCGCGGTCCGCATCGATCAGCGCGAAATTCTCGTCGCGGTAGTCGTCGCCCCGTGCGGGCCACAGCACACGCGCACCGGCACGACGCAGAGCGTGCGCTCCTGCCAGCGCGCCGACCACGCCGACGGTGGCCAGCCCGCCGCGCAGCGGGGTCATCCGGAACCGGCTCATCGAGCGCCGCCGACGTAACGCCGGGTCACCCGGCCGCGCGGCGAGCACACCACTTCGTAGTGAATGGTGCCGAGCAGGTCCGCCCACTCCTGGGCGTGCGGTTGTGTTCCGAACAGGATCGCGGTGTCGCCTTCCTGGACGCCCGCGGCGTTGTCGCCGAGATCCACGACGAACTGGTCCATGCACACCCGGCCGACGTTCCGGCGCCGAGCGCCGCCAAGCCAGACGTCGAACCGTCCACTCAAAGTGCGGAACACGCCGTCGGCGTAGCCCGCGGGGATCAGCCCGACGGTGGTGTCGTGCGGTGCGATCCACTGGTGTCCGTACGAGACGCCCTCCCCCGCCGCAACCGGCTTGACCAGCGCGACCCTGGCCTGGAACGTCATCGCCGGACGCAGGCCGAAGTCGTCATCGGGTATCGGGGACAGGCCGTACATGGCAATGCCGGGGCGGACCAGGTCGAAGGCCAGATCGGGGCGGGTCAAGGTGGCGGCCGAGTTGGCGATGTGCACCAGCTCGGGTTCGAGGCCGTGCTCCTTGGCCGCGGCGATCGCTTCCAGGAAGCGGGCTCGTTGCACGTCGTTGGTGGGGTGTTCCGGTTCGTCGGCGTGCGCCAGATGCGAGAAGATCGCGCGCAACCGGACCACCTGCTCGTCGACCAGAGCGCGCAGCGGCGTCAGGATCTGCGGGTATTCGACCGGCAATACGCCGTTGCGGTTGAGGCCGGTGTCCACCTTCACGCTGACCGTCGCGGTACGTCCGGTCTTGCGGGCCGCGGCCTCGACCGCCCGCAGATGAGCCGGCGAGGAAACCCCGATCTCGACATCGGCGGCTACCGCTGCCGCGAAGTCCGCGTCCGCGTTGTTGAGCCAGCACAGGATGGGCGCGGTGATCCCGGCCGCGCGCAGCTGCACCGCCTCGGCCACCGTCGTGACACCCAGCTCTGCCGCCCCCGCCGCCAATGCCACCCTGGCCACCTCGACCGCGCCGTGGTTGTAGCCGTCGGCCTTCACCACCGCCATCACCCCGGCGTCCCCTGCGTGTTCCCGCAGGATCCGCACGTTGTGGGCGATCGCATCCAGATCGATGACCGTTTCCACTTGCGCTCCCCCGCCTCTCCGGGACTTCAGGCCGTACAAGTCAGGTGACGCGGGATTCTCGTTCAGGTCCTGCGTTTGGTGCCGCTTCAGTTTGGACGTACCCGACGAGTTACCCATGTGCTCTCGAAATCAGTTGTTGCGTTGGTTTTGGTCGAGTCTATTGGCGCGCCGGGTTCTGGTCGCAGTCGGTTGACGCGCCGATCGACCTGCGCGACCGCGCGCTGATTCCGGCAGTGCGAGAAACGCGGCACCCGGCGCACCGGTACACACCTGTTTTCGCGGTCGGCCGATGAGGTTGTGCAGTGGACATTCGCTGGGTCGGCCGCGTCGGGGCCGCACTGCTCATCGCTCACCGCATTCCGGCCGACTGTGACGGCCAGGTCAGAAGGGGTGGGCGAGGCGGCGGAGGACGCCGATCGCGGGACGGACGTGGGCCGAAAGCAGGCTGGCCGAGATGGGGGCTCCGGCGGGGGCATCGTCGAGGGCGGCGAGGTTCGCGGCCAGCGCGTGCGCGCGCGCGGCCGCGGCGGCGGACCAGGCGGGGTCGCGGCCCGCCGCGAGCAGCGCGCCGATGATGCCCGCGAGCACGTCGCCCGCACCGGCGGTCGCGGCCCAGGAACCGCCCGCGTCGTTGACCAGGACGGGGCGGTCCAGCGCGGCGACCAGCGTGGCTCGGCCCTTCAGCAGCACGGTCACCTGCCAGGATTCGGCGAGCTCGCGAATGGCGGCCACCCGGTCCGCGCCGACCTCGCCGCCGGTGAGGCGGGCGAACTCGCCGGCGTGCGGGGTCAGGACGGTCGCAGCGGCGCGGTCGCGCACCAGCCACGGTTCGGAGGCGAGCAAGGTCAGGCCGTCGGCGTCGATCACCACCGGAAGATCCGTGGACAGGATCTCGATGAGGCGCTTCCTGGCGGCGGCGTCGGTGCCCGCGCCTGGACCGAAGACCCAGGACTGGACACGTCCGGCGGCGGCGACCGTGGGCGTGGCGATCACTTCCGGGAAGTGGTTCAGCACCTCGGCCGCTCCGGTTCCGGCATACCGCACCATGCCCGAGGTCGCGGCGACGGCGGCGCCGGCGCACAGCACCGCGGCGCCCGGATACGTCGCGCTGCCCGCGCAGACACCGGTGACGCCCTGCGTGTACTTATCGTCGGCCGGGCCGGGGACCGGCCACGCGGCGCCGATCGAGACGGGCTCCAGCGCGGCGAGGCTCGGTTCGGGGAGGCGTAATCCAATGGGAACCAGTTCGATTCGGCCGCACTGCGCAGCGGCGAGGGCGTGTACCGGTTTGTAGGCACCGAAGGCGACCGTGACGTCCGCGCGGACGGCGGCACCTTCGATCGCACCGGTATCGGGGTCGACGCCGCTGGGCAGGTCGGCGGCGACGATCGGGGCGTCCAGCGCCGCAACGATTTCCGCCGCGCGCGGACGAAGCGGGCCGTGACCCGAGATGCCCACGATGCCGTCGATCACCAGGTCGGGGTCGCCGACGTGATCGGCGATTCGCCCGCCCGTCTTGCGCAGCGCCGCAAGCCCTTTCGCGTGTGCGCGTTCCGGATTCAACAGCACCGCGGTCACCGCGACACCGCGGCGGCGCAGTCGCGCACCGGCCCAGAGCGCGTCACCGCCGTTGTCGCCGGACCCGACCAGCAAGGTCACCGCTCGTCCCGCGATACCGCCGGTGCGCTCCCGGAGTTCGCCCGCGACCACGGTGGCCAGGCCGTGCGCCGCGCGCTGCATCGGCGCCCCCTCCGGCACCCGGGTGAACAGCTCGGCCTCCGCGGCACGCACCTCGTCGACGGTGAAATAGCCCCGCTGCGTGGACATCGCCGCTCCCTCCGTCGGTGTGGCCTACTACGCTTGGCCATCATGCCAAGTGCCCGCCGCCACACAGGGACCATCCAGGTGGTCACGGGAGTCGCCATGACCGGTGCGCTGCTGCTGACCGGATGCGGCGGCGACGAATCCGGCTCGGCCGCCACGACTACGCGGAAGCCGGCCCGCCCGGCAACCACCACCGCGCAGCAGACCGGCGAGCGCAAGCCCGCCGCCGCCACCGTCGCGGTCGACGACATGAAATTCTCTCCCGCCGAGGTCACCATCGAGGTCGGCGACACGGTCACCTGGAAATTCGACGACAAGGTCCCGCACTCCGTGCAGGGCATCGGCGACAAGGCGATGGGCATCAACAGCCCCATCCTCGACAAGGGCGAGTGGAGCTACACCTTCACCAACCCGGGGACGTACCGCTACCTCTGCTCGCTGCACCCGGAGATGCGCGGGACGATCACCATCGAGTAGCGCGGACGGACGGCCCGCATCGGTTCGCCTCAGACCGGGCGGTAGTCGCGGGTGTGGGCGCCGCGGGTGTTCAGTGCTTCGACGGCCGCGACGAGCGGAGCGAGTTCCGGGTCGGCGGCGGCTTGGCCGAGGGCGCCGGCGAGAGCGTCATCGTGCGTGGGGCGGGCCTGTTCGAGGAGGTCGAGGCCCGCCGGAGTCACGTCGGTGTAGATGCCGCGGCGATCGTCGGGGCACAGGTAGCGCTGTAGCAGGCCGCGGTCTTCGAGCCGGGAGACCAGGCGGGTGGTGGCGCTCTGGCTCAGGACCACCGCTTCGGCGACCTGGTTCATGCGCAGGTGGCCGCTGGGTCCGTCGTGCTGACGGCTCAGCACGAGCAAGAGCGAATACTCGCGAACGCTCAGGTCGTGGCCGGATTGCAGCGCCCGTTCGATGTGCGCCTCGATCCGATCGTGCAGCAGCGAGAGTGCGTACCAACCATCGGCCAGGCCGGTCAGTGCGGCATCCGCGGTCATGGCGTTCCTTTGGCATCGGGGATTTCTGCCTCCAGGATAGCCAGGCATCACAATAGCCAGCGCTTGCATTTATTGCGCGTCTGCAATTATTGTCTTCGCCTGTAAGGATCTGACGCAATTTTCATGTGGAGGCTCCCCCATGCCACTCGCACTGCTCGCCCTGACCCTCGGGGCATTCGGAATCGGGACGACGGAGTTCGTCGTCGTCGGTTTGCTGCCCGGGGTCGCGGACACCTACGCGGTGTCCATCCCCACCGCGGGCCTGCTGGTCAGCGGGTACGCGCTCGGTGTCGTGGTGGGTGCGCCGCTGATGACCGGGCTCGGCACCCGCGTGTCGCGCAAACGCATGCTGCTCGGCATGCTGACGCTGCTCGTCATCGGCAACATCGTGTCCGCCGTCGCACCGACCTTCGGTCTGATGCTCACCGGGCGCATCGTGGCGTCGCTCGCGCACGGCGCGTTCTTCGGCATCGGCGCGGTCGTCGCCGGCACTCTGGTCAGCGCCGATCGGCGGGCCGGCGCGATCGCGATCATGTTCACCGGACTCACCGTGGCCACCATGGTCGGCGTGCCGCTGGGCACGCTGCTCGGCCAGCACTTCGGCTGGCGGCTGACCTTCCTGTTCGTCGCGTTCGTCGGCCTGATCGGCCTGGTTGGCGTCGCCGCGCTGGTTCCGAAACAGCCCGCGCCCACGGACGCGAGGCTACGCACCGAACTCGCGGTCTTCCGCAATCCGCAGGTCGTGCTCGCGATGGCGATGACGGTGCTCGGCTTCGGCGGCGTGTTCGCCGCGATCACTTATCTGGCCCCGATGATGACCGAAGTCACCGGCTACGCGGACAGCTCGGTCACCTGGCTGCTCGTGCTGTTCGGTCTGGGCTTCTTCGCGGGCAACCTGATCGGCGGCAAGTTCGCCGACCGTCACCTGATGCCGATGCTGTATCTCACCCTCGGTGGGCTCGCGATCGTTCTCGCGCTGTTCACCGTCACCGCGCACAACAAGGTCGCCGCCGCGATCACCGTCGTGCTGATCGGCGCCCTCGGTTTCGCGACCGTCCCGCCGCTACAGAAACGCGTCCTCGACCAAGCCGCAGGCGCGCCCACCCTGGCATCCGCCGTCAACATCGGAGCGTTCAACCTCGGCAATGCCATCTCCGCCTGGTTGGGCGGTGTGGTCATCGCAGCCGGGCTCGGGTACACCTCCCCCAACTGGGTCGGCGTCGCTTTGGTTCTGATCGCGCTCGGCCTCGCGGTCCTATCCGGCTACCTGGAGCGCCGCACCCCGACTATCCCGGCCGAGCCTCCTGTTCCCGTCCACGCGTAGGCAATTACGCACGAGCGAGAACTCTCCATTGATACGCAGCAGCCGCGCACCCCAGGTGCGCGGCTGCCGGTCTATTCCACGGTGACGGATTTCGCCAGGTTGCGGGGCTTGTCGACGTCGTAGCCCCGGGTCTGGGCCACCTCGGCGGCGAAGATCTGCAGCGGGACCGTCGACAGCAGCGGCTGGAACAGCGTGGGCGCGCTGGGAATCTCGATGAGGTCGTCGGCGAACGGACGCACCGTGTCGTCGCCTTCCTCCGCGATCACGATGGTACGGGCGCCGCGGGCCTGGATCTCCCGGATATTGCTCAGCAGTTTCGAGTGCAGCACCGCCCGGCCCTTCGGGGACGGCATCACCACAATCACCGGAAGCCCGTCCTCGATCAGCGCGATCGGACCGTGCTTGAGCTCGCCCGCCGCGAAACCCTCGGCGTGCATGTAGGCCAGCTCCTTGAGCTTGAGCGCGCCCTCCAGCGCCACCGGGTACCCGACGTGACGGCCCAGGAACAGCACCGTCGGCACCTGCGCGAGCTCGCGCGCGATGGTCCGCACTTGCGGCGCCGTCTGCAGTACCCGCTCCACCAGCCGCGGCATCGCCTCGAGTTCGGCGAACTCGCGCGCGACCTCGTCCGGGTACTTGGTGCCGCGCGCCTGCGCCAAAGCGAGCCCGACCAGGTAATTGGCGGTCACTTGGGCCAGGAACGCCTTGGTGGAGGCGACGCCGATCTCCGGCCCGGCCCTGGTGTAGAGCACCGCGTCGGACTCGCGGGGGATCTGCGCGCCGTTGGTGTTGCAGATCGCGAGGACGCGCGCCTTCTGCTCCTTGGCGTGGCGCACCGCCTCCAGCGTGTCGGCGGTCTCACCGGACTGGGAGATCGCCACCACCAGCGTGGAGCGGTCCAGAACGGGATCGCGGTAGCGGAATTCGCTGGCCAGCTCGACCTCGACGGGCAGCCGGGTCCAGTGCTCGATGGCGTATTTGGCCAGCAGACCGGAGTGATAGGCGCTGCCGCACGCGACGACGAACACCTTGTCGAAATCACGCAGCTCTTGGTCGGCGAGGCGCTGCTCGTCCAGCACGATCCGGCCTCCGCCATCCTGATCGGTGCTGAAATGCCCCATCAGCGTGTCCGCGACGGCGGCGGGCTGCTCCTCGATCTCCTTGAGCATGAAGTAGTCGTGGCCGCCCTTCTCGGCGGCGGCCAGATCCCAGTCGATCGTGAACGGGCGCGTGCGCGAACCGGCGTCCTCGCCCGCGAAGTCGGTCACCCGGTAGCTGTCCAGGGTGATCACCACGGCTTGGTCCTGGCCGAGCTCGACCGCCTCGCGGGTGTGCTCGATGAACGCCGTGACATCCGAGGCGATGAACATCTCGCCCTTGCCGACGCCGACCACCAGCGGTGTCGAGCGCCGCGCGGCCACGATCATGTCCGGATGGTCGGCGTGCGTGAAGACCAGGGTGAACGCACCCTCCAGGCGGCGCAGCACGGCCAGCGCGCTGGCGGCGAAGTCACCGGCGGTCGGGCCCCCGGCATACGCCCGGGCCACCAGATGCACGGCGACCTCGGTGTCGGTGTCGCTGCGCAACTCGACCCCGGCGTCTTCCAGCTCACGACGCAGCGGAGCGAAGTTCTCGATGATGCCGTTGTGCACCACGGCGACCTTGCCGCTGTGGTCGCTGTGCGGGTGCGCGTTGCGGTCGGTCGGCGCGCCGTGCGTGGCCCAGCGGGTGTGCCCGATGCCGGTGGTGCCCGCGAAACGGTCTATCCCGTTCTCGGACAGTTCGGCCTCCAAATTGGCCAGCCGACCGGCCTTGCGTTCCACCGCCAGCGCGCCGGCGCCGTCCAGGATCGCCACGCCCGCGGAGTCGTAGCCGCGATATTCCATGCGGCGCAACGCGTCAACGACGACGCCGAGCGCGTCTCGGTACCCGACGTACCCCACGATTCCGCACATGGCTCACCACACTACTTATCGGATAACGTTCACGTCGTGTCGGCGTCTGTGAAATCGCTACTGAGCACCCTGACCAGCCGCGGTCCGCACCGTGTGCTGCGCGGCAATCTGGCCATCGCCGGCCAGCCCGGGGTGGTGTTCACGCCCGAGTCGGGGCGCAACCTGCCTGCTGTCGCCTTCGGCCACGGCTGGCTGACCGGCGCCGGACACTATCGCGGCTTGCTCGAGCACCTCGCTTCCTGGGGAATTGTGGCCGCCGCCCCGGACACCGAGCGCGGGCCGATCCCGTCACATCTGGGACTGGCCGCCGATTTGCTCACCACGCTCGACATCTGCACCGGCGTGCGGCTCGGGGACGGCGAGATCAGCGTGCATCCCGAGCGTCTCGCCCTGGCCGGACACGGCATGGGCGCCGGCGCCGCCGTCATCGCCGCCGGCCAGCGCACGGTCGCCACCGTGGCGGCCCTGTTCCCTGCGCCGACGGCACCGTCCGCCGAAGACATCGCAACCAAGCTCGACCTGCCCGCGCTGATCTTGGCGGGCGCGACCGATATCACTTCGGTCAGCTCCAACGCCATCCCGCTGGCCACGGCATGGGACGGCCCCGCGATCCTGCGCGTCATCGACAAGGCCTCGCATAACGGCATCATCGAGGGCCGCCGGATCCTCGCCACGGTGGGTGCGGGCAAGCACGAACCCAAGGCGGCCCGCATCACCCGCGCTCTGCTGGCCGGTTACCTGCTCGCGACGCTGGCGGGCGACAAAACCTACCGCCCCTTCGCCGAGCCCGAGGAAGTCATCCCGCACACCACGGTCATCGACCCCCATGCGCCTCACGAAGAGGAGCCGCCGAAGCTGAAGGTGGGCCAGCTCGTGGGGCTCCTGCGGCGCTGATTCAGACCAGCCAGCTCTTGCGCTGGTAGAACTTCGCCTCTTCGTCCTCCTCGTCGACCGCGGTGACCGTCTGGTTCGCTTTGCGGGCGGCCATCGATCGCGCGATCGCTTCCCGCTGCTCGCGTGCCTCCGCCTCGAGCCGTTCTTTCTCCTCGGCCTCGGCGCGAGCTCGCTCCAGCTCGGCGGCATGCTCCGCCCAGAACTGGTCCATGTCGGCCGCCAGGTTGTCGGCGAATTCGCGGCCCCTCGCCGCGGTCTGCTCGTTGATCTCCTGGATCTCGTCGATCAGGATCGCCATCCGGCGCTGGTTCTCCTCGGCCAGTCGCCTCGCCTCCTCGGCGTAGTTCACCATGCGGTGTCTCCTCGCTGATCCAGCGCCGACGCACTCACGGTGTCGGGGATCACAGCGGTCCCGCCTCGGCCAGTTCCGCGCCACTGTCGAACGGAGCCGCCGGTCTCGGCTCGCTCTGCTCCGGTTTCGGTTCGCCATGCTCCGGTATCGGCTCGGGCCAATGCTCGCCATCTTCTTCGCGTCGCGTGATCGGTGGAGTTCCGGACGGCATGCCTGGCTGACCGGTGCTCGATTCAGGGGCGGGTGTGGCGTCGACCGGCTTGTCCTTGTCCGGCGTTTCGGGGGCCGGGGGCGCCGCCGGCGGCACAGGCTCTGCCGACTCGTTCATCGAGATGACCGGCATCCCATGCTCGTCGAGCTCGAGCTCGAACTCTTGGCGCTTGCCCGCCTCGTCGGACAGGACGAGGTTCAACTGGCCGTCCGGGCCCATCTCGAAGGTCACACGCTTTCCGGCGATATCGAACTCGGCCTTCGGCTTGCCGTCTTTGTCGGCGTTCTTCGGATCGATGCTCTCTTTCAGCTTCTCGATTGCGTCGTCGATTCCGCTCTTGATGGTTCCGCTCAGCGCGGAGATGCCTTGCTGCACCGTTTGGGTGAGACCCGTTGTCAATGGCGACAGTTCCCTCGCCACCTGGCTGATCGCGGCCAGGCCGTCCAGTGATGGCAGCTTGGGGGCAAGAGGTGCGGGAGTCGTCGGTGTGGTCGGCGTTGTGGGTGTAATGCTCGGTGTGGTGCTCGCCGGGACTGTGCTCGGTGTGGTGCTCGCCGGGACCGTGGACGGCGACGGCGTGCTCGGAAGGCCCGGCGGCGCGGAAGGACTGGGCTGGTTCTGGTTCTGCGGCTTGTCCTGGGACGGCTTCGTCGGCCCCTCAGGGCGGGGGTACGCACGGTCCGGCACCGCCACCAACGCATTGGCCAGGTTCTGGTACTGCTGCTTGAAGTGATCGTCGGTCTGTTTGCAGGCGTCGATGTAGCGCGTCAGTTTGGCATCGAAGTCCCGTTTGAAGGGGTCGCGCAGCCAATCGTCGACGGCATTGCGAACCTTTTCGCCGAGCGGGGTGTCCAGTTGGAGCTTCCCGATTTGTCCGGACAACTTGGAAAGTGCGGGGAAGATCCGGTAGAGGTCGCTTGCCTGCTTCCCGCTGATCCACTCGCGCGCATTGTGCACGTCGACTATGACTTTCACATCTTCCGGTGTCTTGCCGTCGATCTTCACGACCCTGCTGCCCTTCCCCGGATCCTCCAGCAGCCCGAGTACCGTATCGGCCTTCCAGCCGACCGACTGGCGCAGCGAGTTCGCCATCGGCTCGATCGTCTTCCATGCATCTCGCGTGTGCTGCCGGTCCTCGTCCGCAAAGACGGACTGCTTGGTGAGCATGTCGAGCGCGGCATTGGCCGCCGCTCCCTGCCACAGTCCCGGCAGGCGGCCGGTGTAGCCGCGTTGCGTGTCCCACTGGGTATCCACGTCGGCCAGCGCGGCTTTCAACGCTTCCCCCGCCTGCTCCAGCTTCTCCACCCGCGTGCCGCGTTGCTCGTCGTACATCGCCAGCAGCTTGCCGAGATCCCCGCGACCGCCGTTGTTACCGAACGCCGCCTCGTACAGCGGCATGAATTTTATCCAGTACTGCAGCCCGTAGCTGCCTTCGTCCAGGATGGCGTCGATCGCCTTACCCTGCCAGGAAACGGTCATGGTTCCGGCCCCTCGAATGTCTGGCGTTCAGTGGAAAACGTATCGGCATCCGGCGATCTCACGTCTTGGGCGTCTCCGCCGCGCGCTGCTGGTCGGTGTCCGAGTACGCCACGACCGCCGCCCCCAGCGCGTCAGCGGTCGCGGTCGTGGCATCGCTCCAGTTCTTCAGCCACGCGCTGATCCGTTGCAACCCCTGATGCACCGCGACGCCCTGCTGCGCGTAGTTCCGCCCCGCCTCGCCACCGTCGCCGAACATGTGCTCGGCAACCCCTTTGGCTTGGTTGCGAACAGCTTCCGCCGATCTCCGATAGTCATCCCCCAGCGCACCGAGCTCGCCCGTCCGAACCCCGACCATCTCCGACCCACCCACGGTTCCCCTCCGTCCTCGTAGTCTCAACTAGCCAGGCGCAGAATCCCTGTCGCGCCGACTGCCGCCATACTTCCTTCGACGCGACACACCGACACTCGGTTCCCCCGAATTCGACTCGATGTCCGTAGAAACCTACTGTCCGCGACCAGCGGCCACAACCAGCACAGATCAGTACTGCGACTTCCCGGACGGGTGCCGTCGTGCCAGCAGCACCGAACCTGTATGGCGTGGAATGGCACCTCGACCGAGTGCGAGCCGGAGTTGTCCCCGCTCTGGGACAAGCGTTAGAGGACAATCAACCGGCTAACGCGATACTCACCGCTTCCTGCGGGCTTTCGGCGACTTTCGACCCGATGACGGGTTTGCCGTCAGCGTCCAGTAGCTGCCATCCGCCGAGGGATACGACCGGCACGCCACCGCGGCGATTGGCCAGTGCGAGTTCTGACAGAGTGCCCCATGAACCGCCGATGATGATCACGGCGTCGGCCGACCAGATCAGGATGGCGTTACGGGCCTCACCCATGTTGGTGTACAGCACAGCGGAGAGGCCTTCGCAAATCACATCGCGATTGGCATCCGGACGCACACCGATGACCAAGCCGTCTGCCTGGGCGGCACCCTCGGCGACTGCGGCCATGACGCCGGTTCCACCACCGCACAGCACCGTTGCACCGGCCCCGGCCAGCAGGCGCCCCACCTCTCGAGCGTTCGCTTCATCGGTATCGGTGCAATGCCGAGGACCGCATACTGCGACCTGGACGGGCGGCACGGTTACTCCTCGCTGTGGGTCTGCGCGGTGTAGGTGGTGAACAGATTAATTCGATCTTCCAGTTCGCGACCGGGTCGCGCCCGAAGTTGCCCGACAGTCAACTCTGAAGCAGCCTTGACGACGCGTTCTACGATCGGCCTGGTACGCAGCTCAACCGGCAGGTCGAGAACTCGCCCGATACGGTCGGCGGCCGATTCCAAGTCACCAATGCTCAGAAGAGCTCTGGCAGCGTCCAATTCCGCCGCAGCGACGAATTCGGGGGGTGACGTGGGCGTGAACACCTCTAGGGCCGCTTCGGCCTGTTCGAGCGCACGCCGACCATGCGCATGCCCGCCTAGCGCCAGGTGTACCTCGGCGGCATAGTAGCGAGCTTTACCGGGATCGAAGTACATCACGCCCGGTTCGGCAGCGACAGGTGAGACGCGCGACAGTGCATCCATCGCGACCTCCAACGCGCTCATCGCTGCCCGCTCGTCCCCGCGTGCCGCTTCAGCGCGAGCAAGCTGGCTGGCGAGCCGAAGTCGCGTCGAATCGTCGGTCATATCAGTCAATCCGGATTGCGCATACTGGGCTGCGCGGTTGCAGTCGCCAGCCCAATAGGCGACGTTCGCCTGAATCCACCGGACGTATGCGCGCAAGTGCTGGTCCTCCGCATAGTCCGCGGCGAACCATGCTGTGCGGGCATGGGTATCTGCGTCATAAGTGCGGCCGAGGTCGGCGCAGGCATGAGCTGAACGAGCGGCTCTATCTGCCATGACCGGCGACGGTCGCGTACCGGGCCGCCGATCACGATCCGCGCTATCGGGTGCGGATCACAAGCGGAATGGCATAGCGAGTTCGGGCTAACCGATCTTGCCCTTGTCGGTGCGGACCCATTCGGAGGTGCCGTCGGGGTGGCGGTGGAATTCCCACGCGGCGTAGTCGCCGTCTTTTTCCACCACCGTGACGTGGTCGGCGAAGCCGTCGTGGTCGTAGTCGGTCCAGACCTGCATCGCCTCGTCGCCGGTGGTGGTGACCGTGTCGAGGGTGCCGTCGCCGTCGATGTCCTGGGTGGGGTGGTGCAGTTCCACCGCGCCCAGGCCGTTCAGTGACGAGGACGCGTCGATCCCGGGTATATCCAGACCCGGGAATTCCGAGGTGATCATTGAAACTCCTCAGCAGGACTCGTGCGATGGTGCGGTGCCGCACCAGCGGCATTGCTCCATCCTGACACCCGCGCGGGCTCGGCGCATCCCTTGGCTCGCCGAGAAAACGTACCGCGGATGCCCTGTCGTTCAAGCCCCGGGGAGGAAGCGTGTCTCGCGACAAGGAGCTAACCGGAGCCGAAACATCCAGGCGCGGGCTAGGTTCCGAGATCGAAGCGGATACCGGAGCGCAGTGCGGTGGCGGACAGTCCGAACATGTGATGAAACGTTTCGCTGAAGACGGGCATCACTTCTTCGGCATCAGCAGCCACAGCACCAGGTAGACGATGAACTGAGGCCCGGGCAGCAGGCACGAGACCACGAACAGCAGCCGGACCACGTTGGCGTTCCAGCCGAGGTACTCGGCGATGCCACCGCAGACGCCTGCGATCCACTTGTCCTGAGTAGAGCGGGCAAAGCGACGGGTAGGAGCGGTCATTGGTCTTACCTCTCTGGCGGTGATCGCTACGAACTCCACTGTGCCCGCCTCCGCACGCCCCGGCATCGGTACGACGGCCGATACCGACCCTGATTTCTCCCGGGGCCGATCTCAGGGTCCGACCCCGAGCACGGCAGACTCGTGCTGGTGAGCACCACTCTGCATGCCCGCGGCCTGTCGGCCGGTCACGGCGAGCGAACACTGTTCGCCGACCTCGATCTGACCCTGGCGCCGGGTGACGTGATCGGCCTGGTCGGCGTGAACGGCGCGGGCAAGTCGACGCTGCTGCGGATGCTCGCCGATCGGCACACGCCGACGGGGAGCATCACACTCAGTCCGCCGGAGGCGACGGTCGGCTATCTGGCCCAAGAGGCGCAGCGGGTGCCCGGCGAGACCGTGCTCGAGTTCCTCGGCCGCCGCACAGGCGTCACCGCGGCACAACGGGTGATGGACGCGGCGGCCGAGCGCCTCGCCGAAGGCGGCCCGGACGAGTACTCCCCCGCGCTGGAACGCTGGCTCGACCTCGGCGGCGCCGACTTGGACCAGCGTGCCCATGAGGTTGCCGCCGACCTCGGCCTCGCCGACAGCCTCCCGAATGGCTTGGATACTCCGATGACCGGCTTGTCCGGCGGCCAGGCGGCACGCGCCGGATTGGCCTCGGTCCTGTTGTCCCGCTTCGACATCCTGCTGCTCGACGAGCCGACCAACGATCTGGACCTGGACGGCCTGGCACGCTTGGAACAGTTCGTCGCCGGTGTCCGAGTCCCGCTGATGGTGATCAGCCACGATCGGGAGTTCTTGGCGCGCACCGTGAACCGGATCGTGGAGCTGGACCTCGCGCAACAGCAGGTCGGCCAGTACGACGGCGGCTACGAGTCGTACTTGATGGAACGGGAGATCGCGCGGCAGCACGCGCGCGAGGCTTACGAGGAGTACGCCGACACCAAGGCGGGCCTGGAAGCACGCGCGCAGATGCAGCGCAACTGGCTCGAACACGGCATCCGCACCGCACGCCGCAAGGCGCGCGACCCCAGGAAGATGGACTCCGACAAGGCGGGTCGCAAGATGCGCGCCGAAGCCACTGAGAAGCAAGCGGCCAAGGCCAGGCAGACCCAGCGCCGCATCGAGCGACTCGAGGCGGTGGAGGAACCTCGCAAGGAGTGGGAGTTGCGCATGAACATCGCCGCCGCTGCGCGCAGTGGCGCGGTGGTCGCCACGCTATCCGAAGCGACCCTCACCCGTGGCGATTTCACGCTCGGGCCGATCAGCACCCAGATCGACTGGGCCGACCGCATCGTGCTCACCGGCGCGAACGGCTCCGGAAAATCCACCCTCCTGGCCGTGCTGCTGGGAAAGATCCAGCCGGACCACGGAACCGCGAGCCTTGGCTCGGGCGTCGCGATCGGCGAGGTCGACCAAGCGCGCGGGCTGTTTCGCGGGACCGCGGCGCTGGCCGAGACCTTCGGCGCCGAACTGCCGGACTCGCCGGAAGCGGACATGCGCACGCTCCTGGCAAAGTTCGGCCTGCGCGGTCCGCACGTGCTGCGTCCCTGCGACACCCTCTCCCCGGGCGAACGCACCCGCGCCGCCCTCGCACTGCTGCAAGCCCGCGGCGTCAACCTGCTCGTGCTCGACGAGCCGACCAACCACTTGGACCTGCCCGCCATCGAACAGCTGGAGCAGGCCGTCGAATCCTTCACCGGCACACTTCTGCTCGTCACGCACGACCGCCGCATGCTCGACACCGTCCGTGCGACGCGCCGATGGCACATGGAAGCGGGCGTCCTCACCGAGACGCTGTAATCCGGGAGCTAGAGCCGAGATCCGAATCGGCCGCGCCACAACGAGACACGGCCAGACGTCCAGCGCAAGAAGGCGGACGATCAGTACCGCTTCACTCCGCGGAACGCAACCACACCGGCCCAACTTCCGCTTTCGAGCGCAGCGATACCGAGCATTCCCGTTCGCAGTGCCGCAGGCGCTGCAAACTTACACAGCGCCGACGCACTTGGCGAGATCGTCCGCCAACTGCTGCGCTTGCGCCAAGTCGGTGGCCTCCACCATGACCCGCACCAGTTCCTCGGTGCCGCTGGGACGCAACAGGACTCGGCCGGAGTCGCCCAGCATTCGCTCCGCCTCCAGCACCGCTGCCCGCACCTCGGGTGCGCGCGCGACCAGGGACTTGTCGCCGACCGGCACGTTCACCAGGACCTGCGGCACGGTCTGCAGCACGCTCGCCAGATCGGCCAGGGTGCGCCCGGTCCGCGCCATCCGGGCCATCAGGCGCAAGCCGGTCAGGATGCCGTCGCCGGTGGTGCCGTAGCGCGGGAAGACCACGTGTCCCGACTGCTCGCCGCCCAGCGTGAATCCGCCGCGCCGCAATTCCTCCAGCACGTAGCGGTCGCCGACGGCGGTGGTGCGCAAGGTGATTCCGGCCGCCCGCATGGCGATGTGCAGACCGAGGTTGCTCATCACCGTGGCGACCAGGGTGTTCTGGGCCAGTTCGCCCGCCTCGTGCATGTCCAGGGCCAGGATCGCCAGGATCGCGTCGCCGTCGACGACGGTGCCGCCGGCGTCGACAGCCAGGCAGCGGTCGGCGTCACCGTCGTGCGCGAGACCCAGATCGGCGCCGTGCTCCAGCACCGCGGCGCGAACCTGGTCCAGATGGGTGGAGCCGCAGCCGTCGTTGATGTTCAGCCCGTCGGGCTCGGCGTTGATGGCGATGACGGTCGCGCCCGCCTCGCGATAGGCGGCGGGTCCCACCTCCGCGGCGGCGCCGTGCGCGCAGTCGACCACGACGGTCAGTCCGGACAAATCCTGTCCGGTCGCTTCCACCAGGTGCTCCACGTAGCGCTCATGGGTGCCCGCGAGGCTGTATTGGTCCGGGATGACCAGTCCTTGATCGCGTGCGCCCGCCGCGTTGCGCACGCGGCCGATGCCCGCGCCGGTCGGGCGGAACGGTGTGTCCGCGGCGATGAGCGCCTCGATCCGGTCCTCGATCGCGTCATCGAGTTTGTGCCCGCCCGCGGCGAAGATCTTGATCCCGTTGTCCGGCATGGGGTTGTGCGAGGCGGAGATCATCACACCGAGGCACGCGTCGTATAAACCGGTGAGGTAGGCCACGGCCGGGGTTGGCAGCACCCCCACCGAGAGCACGTCCACGCCCGCCGCGGTCAGCCCCGCGGTCACGGCGGCCTCCAGCATCTCACCGCTGGCCCGCGGGTCGCGTCCGACCACCGCGAGCGCGCGCTGCTTGCCGCGACTCAGGATCTGCGCGGCCGCACCGGAAATGCGCAGCGCGAGCTCCGGACTCAGCGACTCGTTGGCAAGCCCGCGGACTCCGTCGGTGCCGAACAAACGTCCCATACCTCGCCTCTACATCGGTGGATCCGCGGTGCGAGCGACGGCCCAGGAGACGGCGACCTAGGTCACCACGTGGGGCACCGCAACACCGCAAGTTCATACAGCACGAGAGCAGGCGACCAGCTGTTCGCTGGGAGCCTGCTCTCGTACAGCTGCCGCGTCGACCGTACCGTATGGATGCAGCGAAAGCGGGGCTCTTGACGGGTTGCGCGAGCTTCGCTTCCTGGCCACGTCCTCCGCATCCGGCGCCGGGGCGCCGGATGCGATGGTCGACGCTGCCGAAATCAGCGCTTCGAGTACTGCGGCGCCTTGCGCGCCTTCTTCAGGCCGTACTTCTTGCGCTCGGTGGCGCGCGGGTCACGGGTCAGGAAGCCGGCCCGCTTCAGGGCGGGACGATCCTCCGGGGTGACCTCGATCAGCGCACGGGCGATGGCCAGCCGCAGGGCGCCTGCCTGGCCCGACGGACCGCCGCCGACCAGGCGGGCGTGCACGTCGAAGGACTCGGTGCGCTCGACGGTCACCAGCGGCGACTTGACCAGCTGCTGGTGCACCTTGTTCGGGAAGTAATCCTCGATGGTGCGGCCGTTGAGCACGAAGTTGCCGGTGCCGGGCAGCAGGCGGACGCGGACGACGGCCTCCTTGCGGCGGCCGACGGTCTGCACCGGGCGGTCGATCACAACCGGCGAGTACGACGGCGAGACCTCGGTCTCCTCGTAGCCCGCGCCGTCCTCGACGGCCTCGGCGTCGAACTCCTCGGCGAAGTCCTCGTTGAATTCCTCGGGAGCGGTCACTGGGCCACCTGCTTGATCTCGAACGGAATGGGCTGCTGGGCGGCGTGCGGATGCGTCGGGCCCGCGTAGACCTTCAGCTTGCTCGCGATCGTGTTACCGAGCTTGTTCTTCGGGATCATGCCCTTGACGGCCTTCTCGACGAGCCGATCGGGCCGAGTCTCCAACACCTGACCGACGGTCCGCGACTTGAGGCCGCCCGGGTGCCCGGAGTGGTGGTGGATCAGCTTGTCCTGCCGCTTGTTGCCGCTGATGGCAACCTTGTCGGCGTTGATGATGATGACGAAATCGCCACCATCGACGTTCGGAGCGTAGGTCGGCTTCGTCTTGCCACGCAGCAGATTCGCTGCCTGGACGGCGAGACGGCCGAGCACTACGTCAGTGGCGTCGATGACGTACCACTTACGGGTCACGTCACCCGCCTTGGGGCTGTACGTAGGCACAGTGCTTCCCTGTCTGTCGTCGGTGTTGCCAGCCCAGCGTGTGGTCGAGGGAGTTCCCGGCGGCCGGTGGAGACCCGGGACTCGGTGGACGACCGGACGATTCACCAGGGGATCGACCGGGCGTTCCACACGCCAACGAGCCACGATACCAGCGGGGTATCGCCGGAAAGAAATCGCGTCAGATCTCGATCGGCGGGCCGAGGTCGATGGCACCGGGCGGCCCCGGGACCAGGTAGCGCAGGGTATCGATGCCGGGCCGCCCGCAGTCGGGGTCGCCGCCCTTGTCCTCGGACTGGTTGCCCTTGGTGGTGGCGATCCCCGGCTTCGGCTGGTTGATGGCGTAGGGCGTCAGCGGGCACGCGATCGGCTCCGCCTCGCCGGGCGCCGCCATCTCGTCCATGGTCACCGAGCCCGCGTCGAAACCAGCCGAGCGCGCGGTCAGCTCGGCCTGATCGGTACCGGCCGGAAGCGCGACCACGGCCAGCGCCACCGCACCGGCAACGGTGCCGGCTCCGAACAGATTGCCCTTCATCTTGTTCCAGATCTTGCCCTTGCGGGGCCGATCCCCGGCGTCATCGGACTCCGCGCCGGATTCCTGCCACGAACCGTGGCCCGGTTGCTGCTGCGCGCCGTGGTACGGCTGATGCTGCTGCGGCGCGCCCTGCTGTTCGGGGGCTCCCTGATACGGCGGCCGCGGCCCGAGCGGTGGCACCGGGCCACCGGGCGGCGGCCCCGACGGCGGACCGGCGAACTCGCCCTGCGGACGTCCGGGCGCGCCGCCGCGCTGATCGTCCGGCGCGCTCGGTGGCCGGGTGAACCGGCTGCCGAGCTCGGCGAGGTTCGGCGGGAGTCCGCGCGGCACCTCGTCGTGCTGGGTGGGGTACCCCGGACCGTATTGGACACCGGGCACCGGTTGGGAGGGCGCCTGCTCCGAACGGCGCTGTCCAGCGTCCGGTTGCTGCTGCGGAGTCTCCGGCCGTGGCGTGGCCTGCTCGCCGGAGCGCTGCGCCGCCTCTGCCTGCCGCTGCGCGTATTCGGCCTGCTGCCGAGCGTCCACCGGACGCTGCGGGACGGGCGCGGGTTCTGCGACGGGCCTGCCCGGCTCCGGTTCGGCCGCCTCGGTGTCACTCACCAGCAGATGCACGGCGCCGAGCACGAGCGCGTGCATGGGATGGTCGGCCACGTGCAAGCGGTGCCCGAGGTGGTTCTGGAAGGCCAGGCGCAGCGCGTCGTTGAAGCGCACGTTGCCCGATAGCAGGACCGTGGAGGTGTCCGCGCCGATCGAGCGGGCGGCCGCCATCACCTCGATCACGACGTTGTCCGCCGACCGGGCGTCGCGCATGGCCTCCGCGTCGACCGGAACCTCGACCGACTCGGTGGGCTGCTCGTCGTCGCCGTGCACCGCGACCACCAGCATGGTGCGCCCGTCGGAGTACACGCCCGTCGCCCCGATGCCGTGCGGCCTGGCCCGGTCCGGCGGCTGCACCAGTCCGAGCGCGCGGACGTAACCCGACAGCGCAACGCTCTCCGGCAGCGGCTCGACGATGACGTCGAGCTGTTCCACCATCGAGGCGTATATCTCGACCTTCTCGTCCGGCCAGCCGTCCGGGAAGGGCAGCGCCACCAGGTCCGGTTTGCCGCGCAAGTGTTTGCCGATCTCCGCGAGCGGGTTGTACATCCGCGCGCGGAACACCAGCTCGGCGGGCCACGTCGCGCCCGCCACCACGATCTGTGGATGCCCCAGGATGTCGCGCACGTCGGCGATCGCCATCCCGAGATCGGGCCGGTTGCGTTCCACACCGGCCGTATGCAGCCGACCCGACGAATCCGCAAGCAGATACGCCGGCGGCGTCCACACACCCTCCACCTGCACCGGTCGGATCGGAATGCCACCGCCGCCCGCCGCCACGGACACCACATCCCAGCCGAGATGCACTGCCCCTACTCGCACCGTCACAGGCATTAGTCTGCCCGGTTCGCGGCCGAGATGCTCGCCGTTGTGGGCCGGCCCCGGTCGTCGCCGTTTTTGCGCGCGGGAACGTCCGCGAGCCGTGTGGAACGCCTCACGCCGACGACTTCTTCAGTCGCAGCCGGCGCCACGTGATGATCGCGAGCACCAGGGTGATCAACAGCAGGACGCCGATGTCCAGCGCCCAGATCTCCGGCTTGCGCTGCCAGAGCGTGTCGGGCTGCGCGTTGAGGAACAACTCGCGGATGTTCACCGTCGACGCGCCTGCGGCATAACCCCAGCGGGCCGGGAACAACCAGGACACCTGCTCGAGCACCACCCGGCCGGTGACCGGGATCAGACCGCCCGCCATGACGAACTGGCACATGACGGCCACCACCAGCAGCGGCATCACCTGCTCGTTCGACCTCGCCAGCGACGAGAGCAGCAGGCCGACGACCACGCAGCAGACCGCGGTCAGCGCGATGTCGATGTACAGCTCCGCGCTTCCGGACGCCAGCACCGCGCCCTCGCCGGGCCGTTTCTTGCCCGCCAGCACGATGCCGACAAGCACCGCCGACTGCAGCAGCGCGGTGAAGCTGAACACGGCGATCTTCGCCATCAGGTACGCCGAAGGCAGCAGTCCGACCGCGCGTTCCCGCTGGAAGATCGTTCGCTCGCCGACCAGGTCGCGCACGGTGAGCGTGGAGCCCATGAAGCAGGCGCCGAGAATCAGCACCACCAGCAGCTGCTGGGTCTCGCCGCCGCCTTCGGGGACGAAGCTGCCGTCGGGTAGCGCCTTCAAGGCGCCCCGCTGGAAACCGTTCTTGCCGGGCACGACCAGGGACAGCCCGCCGAGGATGAACGGCAGGATCACCAGGAAGGTCAGGTAGCCGCGATCGGCCAGAATCAGCCGGATCTGCCTGCGCGCCAGGGTCGAGAACTGTTTGCCGCGGCTGGACTGCGGCGGACTGCCCGCCGATCCGTACGGCTGCGGCGGAGGTGGAGGCGGCGGCGCGAACGCCTGCCGGGAGCGGTAGGCCGCGAACGCCTGATCCGGGTTGGCCGCGACGTTGGCGAAGATCTCCGCCCAGTCGCTGGTGCCCAGCGCCGCACCGACACCGGCGGGGTTGCCGCAGTAGGCGGTCTTGCCGCCGGGCGCGAGCAGCAGCACCTGATCGCACATGTCCAAGTGCGCCACCGAGTGGGTCACCACGATCACCACGCGCCCCGCGTCGGCGAGCTCGCGCAGCATCACCATGACCTGCCGGTCCAGCGCCGGATCCAGGCCCGAGGTGGGTTCGTCCAGGATGAGCAGCGATGGACCGGTCAGCAGCTCCAGCGCCACCGAGGCGCGCTTGCGCTGACCGCCGGAGAGCCGGTCGACCCTGGTATCGGCGTGCTCGGTGAGCGAAAGCTCTTGCAGCACCCCGTCGATCACCTTCTGCCGATCCTCCTTGCTGTTGTCCCGGGGCAACCGCAGCTCGGCAGCGAAACCGAGCGCCTGGCGGACGGTGAGCTGGCGGTGCAGCACGTCGTCCTGCGGCACCATGCCGATGCGGGAGCGCAGCGCCTCGTATTCGGCGTGCAGGTTGCGGCCTTCGAAGGTGACCACGCCGCCGGAAGGCCGAGTGGTGCCTGCGATCAGCCTCGACAGCGTCGATTTGCCCGCGCCGGAAGGGCCGATCAGCGCGGTCAGCGTCCCGCGGCTGGCCGACATGTTCACATCGACGAGCAGTTGCTTGTTGCCCTCGACGGTGAAGCCGACGCCGTGCACCGCGAGCCCCTGCTCGGCGACCGGCTTCTGCCGGTGCACCAGCGCGCCCTGCTGAACGACGAAGTCGACGTTGCCGATGGTGATGATGTCCCGTTCGCGCAGCACCGCCCGCTGCTGCCGGTGCCCGTTGACGAAGGTGCCGTTCGCCGAACCGAGGTCCTCGATGGTCAGTCCCTCGGCGGAGGCCACCAGGCGGGCGTGCTTGCGGGAGGCCAGCGGATCGTTGACGACGATCTGGTTGTCGGTGGTGCGGCCGATGGCCAGACCACTCGGCGGAATCCGGTCCCCGCGGGAGATCGGCGCCGTGGTGGCCCTGGCCCGGACCGGCGGCATGTTCGCAACGTCGGCCCTGGTCGTCATATTGATGTTCACCGCGGGCGCGGGCGCCGGTGCTTCCTGCGGCGGCGGATAGTGCGGGCGCTGGAACTGGTGCGCGGGCCGCGGAACCTGCGGCGGCGGTCCCGGCTGCGGCGCCGGTCCCGGCGGCGGCGCCGGTTGCGGCGGCGGCGCCGGTTGCGGCGGCCGCATCGAAGGCCATTGCGGTGGTTGCGGGTTCGCGGGCAGCAGGTGTAGCAGCGGACCGCTGATCGCGTCACCGAGCCGCACTTGGGTCGGCCGATCGATCGACACCGGTTGGGTCACCCTGCGTGCGTCGACGAATACGCCGTTGGTGCTCCTGTTGTCGGTCAACACCCAGGCACTGCCCTGCCAGGCGAGCGTCGCGTGCACGCGGGAGACGAGCGGGCTGTCGACGAACAGCGTCACTTCCGGCGCGCGGCCCATGGTGACCTGCTGGCTCGAATCGAATACTCGTTCGTTTCCATCATGGCGCACGGTGATGGTCTGCGCCCCCGGTGAAGACATGCAGCGGATACTATTCCATCACCCGGACATCGGCGGTGCCCCCGACGCGCCTTTGCCCCGATCCGGCGACCGATGTGAACGCGATCCGGCCGACTAGGGGGAGCCATGCCGACAGCCAGAACCACCGCCATCGTTACGGCGCTGCTCAGCTTTCTGGTCCTGGTCGGGGGCTGTACGAGGTTCGTGGACGGCCACGCCGTCTCCATCTACGACGATCCGTTCAAGGTCGCCGGACTGCCCACCACGAACGGGCCGAGCGGCCCGCGCGCCGGTGTCCCGGACAGCACACTCTCCGCGACCAACGGCGACCGCGGCCCAGTGGATACGCTGGCGCTCAACGCCGTCGACGACATCCAGACCTACTGGCGCGGTGAGTTCGGCAAGGAATTCCAAGGCGAGTTCAAGCCGGTCGAGAAGCTGGTTTCCTGGAGCGCGAAGTCCGGCCGCTCCGAGGCGTTCGAGTTCTGCAAGGAGAGCACCTACCGTCTGGTGAACGCCGCCTACTGCCGATTGGACAATTCCATCGGCTGGGATCGCTCCGTCCTACTTCCCACCATGGAGGAGACCTTCGGGAAGATGGCCGTGGTGATGGTGCTCGCGCACGAGTACGGGCACGCGGTGCAGACCATGGCCAAGATCGTCGGACCGAAGGACCCGGTGATCGTCAAGGAGCAGCAGGCCGATTGCTTCGCGGGCGCGTTCATGCGCCACGTCGCCGAGGGCAAGGCGAAACACTTCACCATCAACACCTCCGACGGACTCAACTCGGTGCTCGCCGCCACCGTCGCCATCCGCGACTCCAACCCCGACGACCCGGAGAGCGTGCACGGCTCCGCCTTCGAGCGGGTGACCGCGGTACAGATCGGGTTCACCGACGGGCCCAGGGGATGCAAGGGCATCGACGAGGACGAGATCGACCAGCGCCGCGCCAACCTGCCCCAGAGTTTCAGCGGCGACGAAGGGCGCGGCGAGTTCCCCATCACGAAGGAAGCCCTGGTCGAGCTCACCAAGGCGCTCAAAGCCATCCTGCCGGTCGACGACGAGCCGACCTATGACTACTCCCGGGCAACGATCGAATGCCGCGACGGCGTTGTCACCGAACCGGTCTCGTACTGCCCGGCCCAGAACACGATCGCCACGAACATATCCGGCCTCGCCGATCGGAGTACGTCCGAATCCGACGCGGACGACCCGCTGCCCCTCAAAGTGACCGGTGACTACAACGGCTACGTCGTGTTCATCTCGCGGTACACCCTGGCCGTCCAGCAGAGCCGCGGGCAGAGTCTGGTAGGCGCCAAAACCGCGCTTCGCGCGGCCTGCCTGTCCGGCGTGGTCACCGGCAAGCTCGCCGAATCCGGGCGGCCTGTCAGCCAGGGCGATATCAAGCTCGCGGCAGGTGATCTGGATGAGGCGGTCTCGGGTCTACTCACCGACGGCCTTGCCGCGAGCGATGCCGACGGCAAGACCGTGCCCAGTGGCTTCTCCCGTGTCGACGCTTTCCGCGCGGGAGTACTGAACGGCGAGAGCACGTGCATGGCGCGCTATTCGTGAATTCGCGCGAACGCATAGCGCGCGTTCAGCGGCCGAAGGGTGGCGGCGCGGCGAGTTCGAAACGCAGTACACGGTTGCCGAGCATGATCTCGGCGCCGGGGACGAGCACCATGGACTGGTTGGGCGCCAGGCGCATCCAGTCTCGGTAGCCGGGCAGGCGGGTGCGGGTGCCGTTGGTCGAGCCCCGATCCACCACGGTGACATCCCAATTCACCAGGCGGATCTCGGCGTGCGCGCGCGACATGCCGCCGGAGGAATCGTCGACGCGCAGCGGCACGAGGCCACGATCGGCCGCCTCGGAATGCTCCGGGTCGCGGCCGAGCACCGCGTCCGCGGCCAGCATGTAGGTCATGCCGTCGTCGAGGATCAGCATGCCCAGCGGCGGGCGCACCACCTCGATGAGCGGCTGCGTCTGGTCCACCGGCATACCGCACACGGTGCAGAACGCGGCGCGGGGATCGGTGGGATGCGCACGCGCACACTTGAATCCCATCACCTTGACGGTGAGCGCGGTAGTCCGCGCGGTCGCCTCCAGACGACGCTGTAATTCCGGGTCCGGACGTGGCGCGGGATTGGTGCCGCCCGACTGCGTCGGCGCGTGGTGCGGGTCGATCGGCGCCTGCTCGGACTCGCCGACGTGCATCGCGGTGGACGGCGCCGACCGGTCGACCGCGAGCTGTGGCTCGGTCTGCCGCCGTTCGGACTCGGCGGGCGGCTCGTTTTCGATGCGCGCGGTCGGCGGTGGTGGCGCTTCGGGGCGGCGATGCCTGCTCTCGGCGCGGGATGCCCGGCCGTTCGCCGGGACCCGGACGCGGGCTCCGTCGGACCAGACGATCGCGCCGCCCGCCTGCGCGACACCCTCGACCAGCCAGCCGATGCCCCGCTCCGGCGGCAGATCCGGGATGCGGCCCTTCGCGTCGTCGACGAACAAGGCCGCCGCCCGCGCGGGAACGCTCGCGACCCGATCCACGGTGAACGCCGCGTCGCTGCCGCGATACCGCTCGACCGAACCGTCATCGGCCAGCACGGCGGTGATCGCGCCGTGCAGGAAGATCGCCACACCGCCGTTCTCGGCGGTGGACAGGATGCCGAAGTCGATCGGTTCGCCGGGGCTGATCTGCTCGGCATGTTTCATGAGCCAGCGCGTCGCCTGCCGCGCCACCATGGCGCCCGGCCCGTCCGGCTCCCGCTCGGTGGCCTCGCGCACCAGTTCGGCCAGTGATTCGAGTGCGACGACGGCGGGCGAATCGTGCGCCGGCCTGCCGCTCCCACGGTGCGCGACGACGATGACCGCGCCGGCGACCCTGGCCACGGCATGGCTGCCTCCGACGACCTCGACCTGCCGATCCATCACCGGAATCGGCCTCCACCGGGGATGTAGTGCAGGGTCGTCGCCACACCCACCAGGGTATTGCAATCCGGACACCATCGGTCCCCCTCCCTGGCGTCCGTCCGGTAACTTCACTGTCAGCAACGGGAGGAACGAGGGGCCCTGAGATGGTTCGGACGCAACGCATCGCGCTCACCGCGTCATGTCTCGCATTGGCAGGATTGCTGACCGGCTGCGCAGGCGTGCAGGGGACCCCCACCGCGGGGGAGATCGACGTGCGGATGCTGGAAGTCGGCACCTATCCCGTCGACCGGCACGAGTACGACCAGGACTCCGGGGGTAAGGGCGCGCTGTTGGAGGGCATGCGGATGTCCGACGCGGTGGTCCCCACCGTGCGCATCGATCCGTCCCTGAAGGTAGGGCGCGGCAGCACCGTCGTCGCGGACGGCGAGCAGGCGCTCGACTTCGTGGCCAAGGTGTCCAAACCGGTCTTCGACAACCGCAAGCTGGTCGTCGGGTACGCCGTCAGCGGCGCCGACCGTCCCGATCCCGCGGGGCAGTCCAACCCGGCCCCCGACGCCACGGCGATCACCAACGCCGTGTTCCGCTTCCCCGACGAGGCCTCCGCGAAGCTCGCCGCCCGCGAGCTCGAGGATGTCGACATCGCCGTGTCACCGGAAAACCGCAAGCTGCCGTCCAGCAAATTTCCCGACGCCCACATCCATTGGCGGCCGGGCATTCCCACCGTCGGCACCTTCATGGCGCACAAGGAATTCGTCATCTCCTTGTTCATTCAGCGGCCGACGGCCGACGGCGACGACCTGGTGAAGTGGGTCGACAAGACCCTCGCCGCCCAGGTCCCGCAGCTGGACAAGTTCACGGCGACCCCCGCCGCCCAACTCGACACCCTGAAGGTCGACCCCGACGGCCTGCTCGCTCGCGTCGCGGTCGCCGACCGTGCCAACCGCACCCCCGACCCGACGACCTTCGGCGTGTACGGCGGCTACCACACCGTCCACCGCGCCGACGACGAGGCCGCGCACTTGCGCCTGATCGAGGACGCGGGCGTGGACCGTACCGCCATCGCCGACGACAGCTATGTCGCCCGCACTCGCGACGCGGCCGCCGCGCAGAAGCTGGTCACCGGTCTGCTGGAAAATGAAGGCGGCCACTACGACGCCCTCGGCGCTCCCAAGGACGTCCCCGGCGCCAAGTGCCTGCAGCTCAACAGCAAGGGCGACCCGGAACGGGAGTACAAGTACCGCTGTTACGTGGCCTACAAGCGTTACGTCGGAGTCGTCACCAGTGATAAGGAACCGGACGTACGGCAGAAGGTCGCCGCGGAGTACGCGCTGCTGGCGAACAGTTTCTGAGCACGCGGCAGTAACGGTCGGCGCCCTTGCGATCGGCGGATCGCAAGGCGGGGTGAAGTAGCATTCCGCCGCAACCACCGCAGTTAGGGGAGGGAAGTAAGTGCAGCCCGGCGCGATATCGAGACCGGCCCGAGCCGCCTGTGCCCTGATCATGGCCGCTGTCGTGGCCGCGGGTACCGGCGCGTGCGGCGGCTCGGAGACCGGTACCGAGCAGTCGGCGCGTCCGGTCGACCTGGCCCAGCTGGACGTGGGCAACTATGCGACCCAGCCGCGCGCGCTGGGGACGGTGAAGAACCCCGAGCAGGCGCGGATGGTCGAGGCGGAGCGACTGGCGAACTTCGTTCCCGCGCCGTCGGACATCGACCCCGCGTTCGTCCACGGGAACCCGTCGATCTCGAAGATCTTCATCGAGCCCAAGAACGCGCTCGGGCGGATCATGGATGTCTCCCGGTTCGCCGAGGCCGCTCCGGATTTCGTCGCGGGATTCATCAGCAGCGCCGGCAGCGCGCCGGACAACCGCGGCACGGACCTGGTGAACGCCGTCCTGATCTTCCCGGACGACCAGAAGGCGGCCGCGGCGGCGGCCGCGCTGGAGCGCGTCGACTTCGAGGCCAACGAGCGGAACACACCGGTGCAGATCACCAAGTACCCTGCCGCGCACGCGCATTGGCAGCCGCAGGAGCAGTCGATCGGATCCTGGTTCGCCACTGGAAAGTTCGTCGTCTACACCTGGATCTACGACTACGTGAAGATCTTTCTGCAAAAGGTGGATCTTTCCGAGCTGATCACCGTGGTCGAGAAGAGCCTCGACACCGTGGTCGCGTCGATCCGCCGGTTCACCCCCACACCGGTCGACCAGCTGATGACACTGCCGATCGACATGGACGGCATGCTCGATCGCGCGCTGCCACGGCCACGGGAAGACTCCTGGATCGACCCGCCCGGCGCGTACACCGGTCAGGGCGCCCTGCACTTCACCACCGATTCGGCTGAGGACCGCAGGCAGATCGAAGCGGCGGGAGTGGACCGGTTCGCCACCGACGGCACCGATCTGTTCCGGGCGCGCGACACGGCCGCGGCCGAGCGATTGCGGGAGCATCGTGGCGGCCTCACCAAGAAGTTCCGCGGAACCGAGTCGCCGAAAGGCCTGCCCGCCGCTCAGTGCAAGGAGTACATCGGCAGCAAGACCGTCGTCGTCCGGTTCTACTGCTCGGTGTCCTACGACCGCTACGCGGCCTTCGCCTGGTCGCATCAGCTGCTCGACGCGCAGCAACGAATCTCCGCCCAGTACGCGTTGTTGGTGAATGCCGCATGAGATCCATCCGCACCGTCCCGGCGGTACTCGTCTGCGTTATCTCCGCCGCGATTCTCGCCGCCTGTGGTTCGACGACGACGGGCACCGCGCGGCCCGGTGAGATCGACATCCGGGAGCTGGACACCGGCAATTACCCCACCGAGCCACCGAACGCGCACGACGACGACTATCTGCCGCTGTTCATCGATATGAAGAAGGTGGCCGCGATGCGGCTGGCCGATCACGTCGCCTCCGCCTACGACATCGATCCCCGGATGAAGTACGGATGGTCGTCGTCGAGCATCAGCAGCGGTGTGCTGCCCGGCGAACTCGGGCGGCCGGAGGACATGGAGCCGATCGCCGAACGCAACCGGATGATGTACGGGTTCCGTACCAACGGCGCGGACCAGAACATCAGCATGTTCGCCTCCGGATGGCCGACCAAACCTCGGCCGAATTCGACGACGGTCGGCACGGTCGTCATGCAATTCCCGGACCCGGATCGCGCGCGGCAGGCCGCGACCGAGTTCCACGACGCGGATTTCGGCGCGTACCGCGACCGGAACGAGCCGGTCACGCTGCCCAAACATCCGCAAGCACGAGCGCATTGGCGTCCCGGATCACCCTTCCTGCGCGCGGTACTCCCGCACGGGTCTTATGTGGTGGCGTTTCTCGTCTCGGCCAACGCCCCGGACCGCGACGCCTTGATCGCACTGGTGGAGAAGGCGTACGACACACAACTCCCGTTGCTCGATCAATTGCCGCCGCTGACCGAGGAACAGATGCTACGGCTGCCCTGGGACCCGGACCATCTGCTGAGCCGAACGCTGAATCCGACCAAGGTCCAGACGCCGAGTTACGACAAGTCACACGCGGTGTTCGGTCTGCGCGGAGTAATGCAATACACCGAAGACCGCAATTACGCGAAAGAACGTTTCACCGCGATGGGCGCCGAGAAATTCGCGATGTCCAACGGCACACTGGTGATTCGCACATCCGGCCCGGAGGCAGCGCGCCGCGTCGCCGCCGATCGTATTACACCGACAGTGGTCGTCGGCCCCGCCGAACCACCCGCACATCTGCCCGACTCGGCATGTGTGGAGAACAAGTCCGGACTATTCGACGACAAACGATTCACCTGCATCGTGGCCTACAAAGAATATGTCGGATTCGTCGCCGGGGATCAGCTGCTCGATGCCCAGCAGCGCGCGGCCGCACAGTACTCCATTTTCGCGAACAGCCGATAATGCGCGCACTTTCGGCACGACCCGAGTCCAATATGCTGCTGCGTGGCGAACGCAGTGGCCCGCGTCGAGTCAGGAGATCGTGAAAGATGGCGATGAGCCCCGGAACCATCGTCGGCGGGTACCGCATCCTGCGCGTCCTCGGTGCGGGCGGTATGGGCACCGTGTATCTGGCCAAACACCCCAGCCTGCCGAGGACCGACGCACTGAAAGTGCTCGGCGGTGAACTCAGCCGCGACTACGAGTTTCGTACCCGCTTCGAGCGGGAGGCCAATCTCGCCGCCGGACTCGACCACCCGAACATCGTCTCGGTGTACAACCGCGGTGAAGAACACGGCCAGTTGTGGATCGCCATGCAGTACGTGGACGGCACCGACGCCGCCGCCGAGCTCGCCCGCGACCCGCACGCGATGAATCCGCTTCGCGCACTGCGCATCACGACCGAGGTCGGCAAGGGCCTCGATTACGCGCACCGCAAAGGCTTGCTGCACCGCGACGTCAAACCGGCCAATTTCCTGCTCTCCGCCCCCGCGGACGGCGAAGAAGAACGCGTCCTGCTCACCGATTTCGGGGTCGCCAAATCCAACGACGACACCACCGAACTCACCCAGACCGGCAGCTTCGTCGCCACCATCGCCTACGCCCCGCCCGAGCAGCTCACCGGCAGCCCGCTCGACCACCGCGCCGACGTCTACAGCCTCGCGTGCTCGTTCTTCAAACTGCTCACCGGCCAAAACCCCTACCCGGGAACGCAACCCGCTCTGGTGATGATGGGTCACCTGCATGAGCCGCCGCCGGCGGCCACCGCGGTCAACCCTGGTCTGCCCCCGGCCATCGACCACGTCTTCGCGCGCGCCATGGCGAAGAACCCGGCCGAACGCTTCAACAGCTGCCGCGAATTCACCGACGCGGCCGCGAGCGCCCTGACCCCCGGCTACAACCCGACCGCCACCAATACCTCCCCGACCTACCCGATTCACGTTTTCGACTCCCGGCCCGCGACCGGACCACACGTCGCCGCCTCGCGTGCCGGCACCGTGGCGGCCTCGCCATCGCCGCGCCGCAAGCCCCTGCTCATGGCAGGCATCGGCGTCGTCATCGTCGCCCTCGCCGCGGGAATCGGCATCTGGACGCTGAACCGGGACGAGTCCGCCCCTGCCGTCGCCGCGACGAGCAGCACTGCCGCACCGAGTTCGCTGTCGCCACTGGAACAGGCGCGCGCGGACAACCCGGTGTTCCGGGGCAAGACCATCACGATGGTGGACGTACCGCGCGGCACGCAGGTCTCGATCTTCCTCGGCGGTACCCCGCAGACCAAGTTCCTGGAAGATCTCGGGTTCGTCTACAACCTGAACTACGCCGGGCAGGGCGACGAAGCGTCGCCTCGGGAACTGACGGGCACCGCGAAGCTGGAGGTCGCGCCGGACGGCTACGTGCTGGCCGTGCGCAGCGACGAAAAAGCGGGCGGAGGTGGTCTGCTCGGTCTCCCCTATCAGGTCGCCGGTACCCGCGCCACGGTGATTCCGCTGGACGATCCCGCTGCCGTCGCCGCCGTCCGGAATTGGAATCAGTCCTCCGAGCAGACGTTGCTCGACCGGCTGGTTCCGGTGCTGCGCAACCGAGTGAAGTAACCGGCCACCACGACAGCCCGGCACCGTACTCCCGACGGCGAAGAGCGTCAGCGACTTCGTGTGCGCGCTGCGGTACCGCGACAGTACGTCGGCTATGTCTGGGGCACACAGCTTCAGGATGCTCAGCAGCGTGCGGCGGCGCGATATGCACTGCTGGCAAATGCGCAATAGCCTCTTCTCTTCCGGTCTAACAACTTTCGCCGCGGCTGAACCGCAATCTGCTGGTAGCGGCGGACATAGGGGTTCGGTAAGGTGTACCCAGCCAGCCCACTCGCCGATCATTACAGCAGCGAGCAGGGGGAAGGAGGGGAGCCGAGCGCTGGCGTTACAAGTCATGCTGACCCGGTCCGCCGTGGTCTTCCGAGCGGGCCCGGATGTGGCCACCGAAACCATGGACGAGCCGCGCAACGACGCAGGGCACTGATCTGGTGGGGCGATGCCGAACTTTTTCCGAGTCGGATGGAACCGATCAGACCCACACCGCGTCCAACCAGATGTACAGGCCAACTGAGGCTTCCGCCGTTGGCCGAGACGGGAACCGAAAGGAGCCGAAATGGCAGGACAGCTCGAAGCGAGCGAAGAGGCGATCACGAAGTTTGTGGACAACTGCCGGCAGCGGCACCAGGATCTGCAGACCGCGATCACCGCACTGAACAACAAGTCGGACCAGACCACCGCCACCTGGAGCGGTGCGGCGCGTCAGGCGTTCGACACGTTCATGGACAGCTACTTCGCTCAGGCTCGGAAGCTGGGCGACCAGCTGGATCAGACCTCGGACAAGCTCGCCCACGCTGGACGGAAGTTCGCGGATCAGGACCAGCAGTTCGCCCAGCAGGTGGCCGCGCAGGCCTCCAGCCTGGACCTTCCCTGATTCCACAGCTGAACCACAGACAACAAGGAGCTCCCCATGGTAGCGAACGACCCCGGGCGGATTGCCTCTAACTTCGGCGAGGTCGACGCGGGCGCCCAGGCCATCGTGGCCGAGGCACGCAACGTCATGTCCATGCTCGAAGACTTCCACAAGCAGGTCACCGACTTCGTGACGAACTACTGGAAGGGTGACGCGAACGACGCGTTCGCGTCGCTGCAGTCCCAGTGGAACACCAACATCACCCAGCTGAACACCACGCTGGAAAGCGCGGGCCGACTGGTCAGCAGCGGCAACTCCGACCTGCAGGCCACCGACACCACGCTGGCGGGCCTCTTCTGAGATCCCGTCTCGGCCGATTCGAGCCCCCGGTACCGGTACCGGGGGCTCGAATCATATGCACAAGTCGGTGGCGACGCAGCGCCACCCCGTCGAATCACGGAATGACGCGCACCGAGTCACCGAAATTAGCGCACTGGGTCTCCAACTGACCCCAACCCTCTTCGGCATGCTGGCAACCGATACTGACCTGAATTCCATACTCCAACAGGACATGCCAGCGGACAGTCGATCCGTCGCCAGGACGTTCCGAGTAGGCCAAGCCGGAACGGCCGCCGAACACGACATCGCGTTTCAGGTCGGTCAGCACCCCGGCCGGGCGTTGCGCGATCTGCACCTCCAGCTTCGCGGCGACCTGTTCATAACCGGAGCCCGCGGCCAGCGGCGTCTGCACCACCGTAATGCGTTGCCGAGAACCGTCTTCCGGCACGAAATCGATCCGCGCCCGACCACTTTCCGGCGCCGACGCAACACGCCAACCTGATGGAACTCGAAAACTGATGCGGCCGAACATTTCTGGCTCCGCATCCGACGTGCTTCCGACGGGCGGAGCCGTGACGCTGGGCGGCGCTGCGCCCGTGCTCGGTGCGGCCGCCGTAGTATCGTCCTCGCGGTTCACCAGGATCACCGCGGCGACCGCTACGAGGACGACGACCAGGGCGGCGATCCCCGCGAGCGCGACGCCCGTCCTGCGATTCCCCGGCTGTTGGGCCGCGGCACGCTCCCGGAGGGGTTGCATCCACTCGGCGTGCGAGGGCGCGACCGGTGCCACTTCTTGTCGGCTCGGCTCGGCGTGGCGGCCACGGACGAGATCGGCGCCCGCGACCGGACGTAGCTGGACGGCGGCTCCTACGCTCTGCTCGATAGCCGCTCCGAGGAGGTCGAGTTTCGCGGCATCGGCGACGCCGACCACCTGGGCAAGATCGATCGGCCGACCATCGAGCAGCCGGTCGATGAGAGCGCAGAGCACATCGAATTCCGGTGCGTCCGTGGTGATCTCAGCGAGAACCAGGACGGGTTCGTACTCGCAGGACTCGACGTGGACCCCGCGATGACTTCGAATGACGGTGGAGGCGGTGGTGGTCAGCAAGCCGAACTCCAGCACCAGCGTGCGCTGGCTGTGGCTGGTACCCTCGTCCGCCGCGACCGCGCGCACCGCGATGTCCTCGAACACGATATCCGCCGTGCAGCGACGCGCCGCTTGGTCCAGCACACTCCGGCGGCTGGCGCCCCACTCGGTCGGGCAGATCAGCGTGATCCGCTCGCACGGCGTGGCGATGCGCAGGTTGTCCAGCACGCCGGCGAAGACAGCACCCATCGCATCCACCACCGACGGGGTGCGGGGTGGCAAAGCGATGGCGTCGGCGGGCATGAACTGGACCACCGAGCCGACTTGGGTCGGCGGAGTCAGCGGCTGCCCGACGACCAGATCGAAACCATTGCTGCCCAGCACTATCGAGGGCGGCAGGTCCCAGTGCGTGGTAGCGCCACGCGCCCAGATGCGCGCTTCGGTGATGACCAGCTCGACGTCGGACATCAGGACAACGGCATCCACGCCGTCTGGACCAGTCCCTCGGTATTCCGGGTGACGTAGGTGCCGCGTCCCGCCGGCATCGGGCTCGGACGCTTGGTGCCCATCAGCACGCCCTCGTCCTTGCTGCAGCTCAGAATCAGTCCGGCCGAACCCAGATCGCGCATCCTGGCCAACGTCGCTTCGAACATCGCCCGGCTGGCACCGCCCGAGCGGCGGGCGATGATCACGTGGAAACCGAGGTCGCGGGCGTGCGGCAGGTGTTCCAGCAGCGCTTGGACCGGGTTGCCCGCGGAGGTGGCAACCAAGTCGTAGTCGTCGATGATGACGTACAGTTCCGGCCCACTCCACCAGGAGCGATCGCGGAGCTGCTGCGGCGTGACGTCCGGGCCGGGGGTGCGCTGGTTGACGTAGGCGGCGAGATCGTTCATGTTCTGGGTGAACTGCGGCGCCGTCGAGCCGTAACCGGCGAGATAGCCCTCCGGCACCAGGCCGAGCATGGAGCGCCGGTAGTCGCCGAGAATGAAGCGGGCCTGGTCTGGGGAATTGGACGCGGCGATGCCCTCGATCAGCGAGCGCAGCAGCGTCGTCTTCCCCGATTCGGTGTCGCCGATGATGATGAAGTGCGGGCTTTCGACGAAGTCGATGTAGACCGCGGCCAGTTCGGACTCGTTGATGCCGAATGGGATTCGCAGGCACTTGGCGTTCGGATCTACCTGCGACGGCCAGTCGCCCGCCAGGTACAGCAGCTGCTCACGCGGCAGCTGCTCGGGCAGCATGCGGACCTGCGGCGCGGGGCGGCCCGGTGTCAGCCTGGCGATGGTGGCGACCGCGTCGCCGACTGCCTGGCCCAGGTTGTTCGGATCGGCGCTGCCGTCGATGCGCGGCAGGCCGGTCAGCATGTGCAGGCACTCCGGCGTCATACCGCGACCCGGCCGGCCCTGCGGTACCAGCGAGGCGAACTTGCGGCCGAGGTCGGAGTCCATCGGATCGCCCAGGCGCAGCTCGATTCTGGTGCCGATCTGGTCCTTGAGCGCCGGACGCGCCTCCGCCCAGCGGTTCAGCGCGATGACCACGTGCACGCCGTAGGACAGGCCCTGCACCGCGAGGTTCATGATGGTCTGCTCGAGCATCTCGAAGTCCTGGCGGATCGAGCCGAAGCCGTCGACCACCAGGAAGACGTCGCCGAACGGGTCCTCGTGCGCGCCGGCGGCCGCCGAGCTGCTGGACGGGTCCACCGCGCGCAGCCTGCGGAACTCCGTCATCGACTCGATGCCGAGCTGGCGGAAGCGGGCCTCGCGCTGCCGGACGATGGTGGTCATCTCGGCGATCGTGCGCCGGACCTGATCCTCGTCCAAGCGGCTGGCGACCGAGCCGACGTGCGGTAGACCCTGCAGGCTCGCCAAGGTGCCACCACCGAAGTCGAGGCAGTAGAACTGCACCTGCTCGGCGGTGTGGGTCAACGACATCGCCATGATCAGGGTGCGCAGTGCGGTGGACTTGCCCGACTGCGGGCCGCCGACGACGGCGACGTTGCCGCGCGAACCGGACAGGTCGACGAACATCGCGTCGCGACGCTGATCGTAGGGGCGGTCCACGATGCCGATCGGGGCGCGCAGCGTGGCCACCGGAGAGTATTCGCCGGTGATGATCGAGCGCGGGATGAGCTGGTCGAGCGTGGGAGCCTCGTCCAGCGGCGGCAGCCAGATCTCGTGCGCCGGGCGGCCGTGGCCGCGGATCCGGGAGACCAGCATGTTCAGGTTGGACAGCTGCTCGCCGTCCTCGTCCTGCTCGGGCTCCAGACTGGGCTCGGGCGGCAGTGGAACGCGATCCGCGGCACGGAAAGCGACATGCGTCGCGGTGAACGCCCGTGCGCGGATATCGATTTCGCCGGACTGAGTGGCGATGGACATATCGCGCTGCGAACCGCCGCCGACGTAGGGACCGGAGACGTAGGACGCCTGGAAGCGCTGGATCTCACCGGAATCGGCCTTGAGATAGCCGCCACCGGGAGTGTTCGGCAAGTTGTAGGCGTCGGGGACGCCGAGCACCTGGCGGGATTCATTGGCGGAGAACGTCTTCAAGCCGATCCGGTAGGACAGGTGGGCTTCCAGGCCCTTGAGCTTGCCCTCCTCCAGGCGCTGCGAGGCGAGCAGCAGATGGACGTGCAGCGAGCGGCCGAGCCGGCCGATCATGACGAAGAGCTCGGCGAAATCCGGGTGCTGGGTGAGCAGTTCGGAGAACTCGTCCAGCACGACGAAGAGGGCGGGCAGCGGGTCCAGGTCGGCGCCCGCGGCCCTGGCTTTCTCGTACTCGGAGACGTTGGCGAAGTTGCCCGCCCCACGCAGCACTTCCTGGCGACGGTTCATCTCGCCTTCCAGGGCGTCCTTCATGCGGTCGACGAGATCGGCCTCTTCCTCCAGGTTGGTGATGACGGCGGCGACATGCGGTACGCCGTCGAGGCCGAGAAAGGTTGCGCCACCTTTGAAGTCGACCAGCACCAGGTTCAGCTGGTCCGGCGAGTGCGTGGCGAGCAGGCTGAGTACCAGGGTGCGCAGGAACTCCGACTTACCGGAACCGGTGGCGCCGATGCACAGACCGTGCGGGCCCATGCCGTTCTCGGCGGCTTCCTTGATATCGAGTTCCACCGGAAGGCCGTCGGCGCCGACACCGAACGGAACACGCAGGCGTTCCCGGCCGTAGCGCGGCCGCCAGGCGTGCTCGGGGTTGAACGTGCCGATATCGCCGAGACCCATCAGCTGCGCCCAGGTCGAGATCACCTCGGAGCCATCGGATTCCACGTCGCTGCTGCGCTGGGTCGCCGCGCGGTAGGGCGCGAGCCTGCGCGCCACCTGCTGGGCCTGCTGCGGGCTGATCCGGTCGATCAGCGCGAAGCGCTCCTGGTTGCCGGTCGCGCCGCGGCCGACGCACTCGCCGTTCTCCACGATCATCTTGATGCCGCGGGACACCGCCAGGCGCGGCGCGTAGCCGCACAGGTCGATGATGGTGACACCCTCGTAGCCGGATTCCCGCAGCTGATCGTCCTCGGCCTCGAGCAGGCCACCATCGACCACGATGACAATGTGCACCATGTTCGCGTTGGCGGGCTGGTTGCGCGAGTAGCGAACCCGGTTGCCGAGCAACGGCTGCAGTCCGGCCATGGCCTCCCGGATCGAGCCGTAGACCATGCGCTGGGTGCCGATGCCGTCCTGCGCGTCCGGATGCTGGGTGTGCGGAAGCCATTTGGTCCATTCCCACTCCCGCGCGGTGTCCGGTCCGCAGACCACGGCGACGAGCACCTGGTCCGGCGCCTGGAACATGCACAGCTGCACCAACATCGCACGAGTCATGTCCCGTGCCTCGCCGCGATCGCCGTCCAGCGCGATGGTGGCGAAGCCCTTGACCGCGATCGCGGTCGGCAGGTCGGGCACGGTCGAGTGGGCCCGCACGAAGCGGCGCAACGAGACGGCCGCGATCGGCTCGAGCTCCTCGACCGGACCGGTCTCCGGGGCGACCAGCCGAGTGGCCAAGCGCTGGCCGCCGACGCCGATGCGGGCGTGGCAGAAGTCCTTGTCCCCCGCGCGGCGTTCCCACATACGGCTGGTGCCGGCGAGCATCCAGATCAACTCGGGCTCCGGATGGCTCCACTCCACCGAAGCCCGCTGCTGGCGCGCGGTTTCGTCGACGTCCTTGCGGACCTGGTCGAGATAGCGCAGGTAGTCCTTGCGATCCTCGTTGGCCTCCGCGGCTTTCTGTCCCTTACCACCGCCCTGGCCTGCGAACATGGCGACCATGGAGAACAGCATCATGATCGGGAACATCATGCTCATCGGATTCGACGCGATGCCGCCGCCCTGGGTGAAGAGCAGGGCCATCATGCCGACCATGCCGATCACCATCACGACCGGCATCAACTTCAGCAGCAGGTTTCCCGGTGTGACCCGGGGGATTTCGGGCGGCGGCTGCAGAGTGACCTCGCCGCCGGGCGATCGGGGCATCTCGCGGCGCGCACGGCGCTGGAAGCGGACAGTGCTCATCGACGAGAATCCCCCTTCGGAACGCTGTGATTCGGCCTCAGTGTAGAGGTCACAGCCGACATGTCGTACAGTTCGACCAGCATTCTGCTGCCCGGACCGTGGGTTCGCAAGCTCGCCCCGGCCCGCGGCGTCGCGGAATCACGAGGTAGCAGACCGAGTTGGGGGAAGCTTGACGCACGCGCGACTTGACCACATCGACGAAGAATCCTCGCGCGGGATCGTTCGCGCTCCCGACCTCGCCCGGGTGACGATTCTGGCCAAGCACACCCAGGTCGACATGGCCATCCCGGTGGATGTGCCGGTCGCGCTGGTGATTCCGAGCGTGGTCGACATGGTCGCCCAGCACAGCCGCACCAACGAGTTCGACAACGAGGGCGAGCGTTTCGAGCCGGCGGAGTGGGTGCTCGCCCGCATCGGCCACCCGCCGTTCTCCAATTCGCTCAGCCTCGGTGAGCACGGTGTCCGCGACGGCGAGCTGCTGATGCTGGAGAGTGCCTCGCACACCGCGCCGACGCCGCTGTTCGACGACATCATGTACAACGTCGCGATCGCCGACGCCGACCACTACCGCAGCTGGACCCCGCGGGTCGCACGGATCACCGGCTCCGTGCTCGCCGCGATCACCATGATCGTGGGCTGCCTCGGCCTGCTGCTGTCCCCCGGCTCGCTGCCGATCGGGGTGGGTGGCTCGGTCGCGCTGGTCGTCGCGATCCTGCTCGTGGTGGCGGCGATGGTGCTGAGCAGGATGTACGGCGACATGGGCACCGCTCTGGTACTCGGCGGCTGCGCTCTGCCCGCCGCGTTCACCGCGGGCATGCTCTACGTGCCGGATCACTATGGCTGGGCGCACATTCTGCTCGGCTCGGTCTTGACCGGCGCGACGGCGATCCTGACCTGGCGGGTCACCGGCGTCGGTCTGGCGTTGTTCATCGGCGCGGCCGCCCTCGCGGCGTACGCGGTGCCCGCGACGCTGGTCGGCCTGCTCACCGACCAACCGGAACGCGCGATCGGGGCGGGCGCGGCGGCACTCGGGCTCGGCGGTCTCTCGCTGGCGCCGCGGGTGTCCATGCTGCTCGCGAAACTGCCGCTGCCGCCGGTCCCTTCGCCGGGCACGCCGATCGATCCGACCGAGGACGACCCGGACGATCACCGCGCGCTGCCGACTATGGACGTGCTGCGGGTGAAGTCGGAACGAGCCCGCATGTACCTCGCGGGCCTGGTCGCCGCCACCACGCTCGTCACCGCCGTCGGGGCGCTGGCGGCCACCGACCCGAAGGCCGACGACCCGTACTGGCAAGGCATCGCGCTCGCGCTGGTCTGCGCGGCGGTGCTGATGTTCCGCAGTCGCACCTACGCGGGCGCGGAGCAAGCCGTCGTGCTCATCTCGGGCGGCGCGGCGATCGCGCTGATCATGTTGGTCGGCGCCGGATTCGCGATGGACCAGCCGCTGGCGGTGTTCGGTGCGGCGATGATCGCGCTGGTCGCGGCGCTGATCCTCGGCATCATCATCCCGAACCAGTCGGCCACACCGCCGATGCGCCGCGGCGTCGAACTGCTCGAGTACGCGTTCGTGGCGGCCGTGCTGCCCCTGGTGTTCTGGGTCGCCGACCTCTACTCCCTCGTCCGCGGGCTGTGAACCGCGTACTTCGCACCGGCGCGGCCGCGGCGGTGCTGTCGCTGAGCGTGTCGTTCGGAGTGGGCGTTGGCCAAGGCATCGCCCACGCCGATCGCCCGCCGCCGGTCGATCCCGGCCAACTGCCGTCGGGTGATCCGGCTCGTCCATTGGACAAAACCGAGCGCCCCGCCAACGCGCCGTGCTACTCCACGCAGCAGGGCGGCGACGGCCCTGCCGTTCCCATTCCCCAGCGATCGCTCAATCTGCCGCACGCGTGGGAGTTCTCCCGCGGCGAAGGTCAGCTCATCGCAGTGATCGACACGGGGGTCGCCTCGCACCCGCGCCTGCCCGATCTGGAAGCGGGAGGCGACTACGTCGCGGACGGTGGCGACGGGATCAGCGAGGACTGCGACGCCCACGGCACGGTGGTCGCAGGTATCATCGCCGCGAAACCCGCGGCGGGGCAAGGTTTTTCCGGCGTCGCACCGGAGGCGCGGATTCTGTCGATTCGCCAGACCAGCGCGTTGTACGAAGTCCCCGGCCGACAGGACAAGAGACCGGAAGACCCACCGAAGGGCTACGGCAGGATCGAAGCGCTCGCCTCCGCGATCCGGCGGGCCGCCGACCGGCGCGCTTCGGTCATCAACATCTCGCTGGTCTCCTGCGTCCCCAGCAGCCACAACTTCAGTGACGGCCCGGTCGGCGCCGCCGTGCGTTACGCGACACTGGAAATGGACGCCGTCGTCGTGGTCGCGGCGGGCAATACCGATGGCAACTGCAAGCCGAGCAACCCCGGCATCGACCCGCTGAAGCCGGACGGCGATCCGTGGAACAACGTGACCACCAACGTCACGCCCGCACGCTACGACGATTACGTCCTGACGGTCGGATCAATCGACCAGAACGGCGCACCGTCGAGTTTCACCGTGCCGGGGCCGTGGGTCGGCGTGGCGGCGCCCGGCGAGGACATCGTCTCGCTCGATCCGCGCGGAACCGGCACCATCACCGGAAAGTACGAGAACCAGAGCCTGGCACCGCTCAAGGGCACCAGCTTCGCGGCGCCTTATGTGTCCGGGGTGGTCGCACTGGTCCGCGCTCGCTTTCCCGAGCTCAGCGCTCTCGACGTCATCAAGCGTATCCAGGCCACGGCGCACGCGCCGGGCGAGGGTTGGAATCCGTACGTGGGCTATGGCGCGATCGATCCGGTCGCCGCGCTGACGGCAGAGGTACCGAAGACACTTCCACCCAAGCGCCCGGCGGCGGCGCTGAGTGCGCAACTGCCGATTCCCGCGCCACCTCCCCTGCCGGACCACCGCGCGCGCAACGTGGCGTTGATCGGCAGCGGTAGCGTCGCGGCACTGCTCGTCTTGGGCATGCTCGCTTCGTTCCCGATCCGCCGCCGGTTCGGCGTCCATGAGGACGAGTGAGAATTCCGGAGTCACGCGACACGGCCGGACGCAGTTCGGGACATCTTGCTTGCAGGTGGGGCAACCATCCCGACGCAGGTGAGCGGGACGATACGAGGCTGATGCTCGGCCGTGTCGCCTCGTTCCCGAGCCGCGCCGCGCTGTGTGACAGCGATCGAGCACCGAGTTCGGAGAAGCGGTACACGGACGACAGGTAGCGTGCACGTGTTGCAATGCGGTAACTGAGTACCGCATCAGATCGACACAGGTAGCGCCATGTCCCACGTAACGTCCGAATCCGAGCCCACGGCCCACAGCAAATCCGGTGTGGAAACGTCCGACAGCAGACCCGTGCTCACCCGCAGGCAGGCATGGGAACGCGCGACGAATGCGCCGATGATCCTGCTGGCGGTGTGCTTCGTCGGCATCTACGCCTGGTACGTGCTCGACACCGGCGCGTCACCGGAACTGGATGTCTGGCTCACCCGTACGGACGTGGCGATCTGGGTGGTGTTCGCGGCAGACTTCGCGATCCGGCTGTGGTTGTCCACGAACCGCTGGCGCTTCGTCCGCACCCATCCGCTGGAGTTGCTGATCGTGCTGCTGCCGCCGTTCCGTCCGGTACGACTGGTCCGGGCTGCGCTGCTGCTGATCGACACCGTGAACCGCAGAACAGTGACCCGCGCCCGCATGGCGGTGTTCGTCGCCACCAGCTCGGTGCTCGTGGTTCTTCTGTGCAGCCTGGCATTCTTCGATGCCGAGTATGGTGTCGCAGACAGCAAGATCGATAGCTTCGGCGACGCGCTGTGGTGGGCGATGGTGTCGGTGACGACCGTCGGCTATGGAGATGTCTATCCGGTGACGACCGAAGGTCGCTTCGTCGCACTGATCCTGATGACGTTCGGCATCGGCCTGATCAGCTTCGCCATCGGCACCACCACCAGCTGGGTGATGGACCAGCTGAGATCCGTCGAAAGATCCGCGAAACGCACCGATATCGAGATCGGCCTCCTCGCCGAGGAGATCCGCGCCCTGCGCGCCGAGGTCGCCGCATTCGCCAGGTCGACAGCCGACTTCCGCGCGGAGACCGATCGCATGCCCTGACAGGCAGGGTCCACGCTGCTTGCAACACAAGCTCGACATGCACGGCGATGCGCACAAATCGCGGATTGATCGAAAATTCTCCCGTGCGTGGCCGTTGCACAGCTTCGGACGCCCGGCTTGTATCCGCTCTTGTGAGTCAACCTGGGGGATAACTCGTGTCGGCCAAGGCATTTCGGTTGGCCCGATGCAGTGCGTGAGGTCGGTAAGTACGTATGCGACATCGCCGATTCGCTGCGGTCTGCGCTAGATTCCGCTGCGGGCGACGTCGATACGCTGCTCAACGGCAGCTGGAAGAGATCCGGGCGGGAGTGCACCGGCGGCGCGGCGCTTTCGGCGCGCAGCGCGCGAGGGGAAACGGATTGGCCAGATCAATAGGCGGCCGAGTTGGCCAGAGTTGTCTGCTGAAGAACGGCCCCTACTCGAAAGGGAACTGTCCGAGGCAACTCGCTTGCTCGACTACAGTGAGCAATTCGTGCCGAGATAATATACGAATCAACAGAACGTGAGGATATATGACCGGTGAGGACCTGGAAAGCCTGACTCTGGAACAGATCGATGGTGTAGTGTGGCCGCCTCCACCGAGCGATGCGACGCGATTGATGAAGACAGTTCATGCATTGCGCCGCAAGATGATTCGCGCTCTGAGTGTGGAAGATCTGCGGACTTTGCTGGGGCAACGTGAGGGAGTCGGCGTGCTTGTACCGCGGACTCTCGACCTGTTGGAGCAGGATCCTCTCGCCGAGGGTGACTACTACCCCGGTGATCTTCTCGTGGCTACACTGCAGATCTCGGAAGACTACTGGACTGTGAACTCCAGCTCGGCGGTACGCTTACGCTCGGTTGTCCAGCGTCTCGAGCAGAGGGACGATCTGGACGATTACTTCCCCCAAGATGACGGTATCTCGGCCCGTATCAACGAGTTGCGTTCCGCGCATCTATTGTAAAATCAATTAAATCTACCCTGCGCAATAACTCGAATAAGGAATGGCATTTCGACAACCTGCCGCTAGATTCGACGGCTGATCGGACTACGTCGTCGGATGTGACGCTCGTGGAGCGGTTCTTCGTGGAGCCGATGTCCAAAACGCCGAATTCAATGGCTGTGACTTCAGATCTGCCGACCTGAGCGGCCCCGCTTACAGCTCTGTCTTTGCCGGATCTGATCTCCGCAGAGCCGTTCTTCAGCAATCCGCTTTCGTAGCCTCAGTCTCGCAAAGGCCCGTTTGCAGGCTGCCAGGTTGCAGATGCGAGCGGGACTATTCCAGGGCTGATCGACATCGGCACCGACGCACCCGTCCTCCTCGCTGGCACAGAGTTGCTGTCGTGGTTTGCTCAGAACGGCGCCACACGTGGATGTTCAGTAGGACCGCGGAAGACCACCCCTCCGGATGGTTTCCGAGCCGATGATCGCAGGTGACTGTGAACATTCGACTCCGGATGTCAGCTGTAGCTGTAGTTGGGGTCGTTGTCTTCGCGGTATGCGCCGACCGTGGTGTCGATCAGGCGGCGCAGGTAGGTGTTCAGGGCCGTGGTGTCGGTGGGTTCGGCGAAGATCTCGTGTTTGTTGTGGCGGATCAGGTATCGGCCGTCGGGGAAGTCCATGACGTGCAGGTCGCGGGCGGCGGAGGGGCGGTTTTCCCAGGCGGGGCCGGGGTGGACGGCAAAGTGGACGATGGTGCTGCGGGGGCGTTCGAAGAATCGTCGTGCCTGTTCGCGGGGTGAGCATGGGGAGTCGTCGTGGAATGCGGTGAACGGGCGGTCCTCGTCATCGAGGTCGTACCGGGATACCTGGAGGGCGGCGCCGGTGCCGCGCGCCGTTTGCGGGAGCGCGCCGAGCACATGGCGGGCCACGGCGTCGGCATCGATGAGCGACATATGCACTTGCCCAGCGGAATCGGATGTCGGCTCCTGGGTCAGCAGCACGGCGTGCCGGTAGTGCACGGCGGCATGCACACGGATGCGGTGCTCTGGGTCGCCGCCGTGGAGCAGGCTCGCCGATCCGGTTGCGGCGCCCGCGAATCCGGCGGCCTCGATGCGCGCTTCCGGTTCGTCGAGTAGCCGTAGGGCGGTGTAGATGTCCTCGTCCATCCGCTGGGCGAGGTCGGCCGCCTCTGCTTTCCACGCCTCCACATAGGCATCGACGGTGTCGTGATCGGACCGGTACCGCAGTGGGTACGGCAGCACATCGCGGTCGATACCACGCCACAGCACCGCAAAGCCCAGGGCGCTGAATGTCCACTGCCGCATAATGCTCATCCGCCGAGCACCGGGGGCACCGTCTTGGGGCGGTGCGCTCCGTCCAGGCCGGTCAGCTCCTCACCGTTTTCCTGCGACACCAGGGCTTCGCTGATCTTCGACTTGTGTTCCTTCTCGTCGTCGCGTTGACCGCGGGCACCCGGCGGCATCATGCCGGGGTATCCGCCCATTCCCGGTACGCCGGGCCTCCCGGTGACCGGCCGGCCCGCGCCCGGTGCGACGGACGTGCCCGGCGCACCCGGCACCGACTTTCCAGGATCACCGGGTGGAGCGCCGGACGGTGTCCCTGGAGCACTGGGGCCGACCGGGACGGTACTGGACGGAGTGCCCGGCTGGGTGCTCGCCGGTGTGGTCGTGGCGGGGTCGACACCCGCGGGGGCGGTCTGGTTCGCCTTCGACGGGTCGAAAGCCGATGTCGGCGAGGGGTCCACACCTGCCGGGGTTGTGTCGGCCGGATTCTGGCTCGTCGCCTGATCCTGCGGGTTCGACGGTTGATCGGTGGCCGGGCTGTTCGGGGGCCGGCCGCCCGGCCCGCTCGGGCGGCCAGGAGTGCCCGGCGGTGTCCATGGTGTGTTCGCGCCCGGATCGTTCACCGGATTGTGCGGGTGCGGCGCCAGCGGGACCTGGGTATCGCCTTCCTTCACCGCCGGATAGAAGACGTTGTTGATCACGTGGGCATTCGCGGCAGTGGTGAGGTCGCGGCGGTGATCGTTCAACTTCCAGGTCGGACCGGGAACCCAGCTTGACACATTGCTCGTCCAGGTCGGCTGGTAATCCGGCTGCACGGCCGGTTTGGTGATCTCCACCGCCGACCGCACCAGCTTCACCTTCTCCGCGACGATCTGCGCGGATGCGACCAGTTGCTGGGATTCGTCGGCGTACTTGCGGATTCCCTCGGCCGCCCTGGCACCGGCGCCGCCCTGCCACTTCTCGGCGATCGCCGTCAGAATCGCCGGACCGAACTCCTTCTGACTGTCCTGCAGCTTGTTCCGCAGACCCTCCCACATCTGATGCAGGCCGGTGACCGCGGTTTGATCCATCTTCTGCACGCGCTCGTAGATGTCGTCCAGACCCTCGGGATTTTTGTACGAACCCCCGGGAACCTTCGACGACTGGAACTGAATGCCGGAACCGCCATTGAGAATTTCATTGATCCGATTCCGTGCCGCTATCGCATCAGGACTCTGATCACCATTGGCGTTCGCATACGAATCCGGCGGACCGCTCTTCGACTGCTCCCGCAATGCGATGATCACCGCCGCCAGCGCCGGGATACTCACAACCACTCCCCCCTGATCAGTTGATCTGGATATTCGCCAGAGCCTGCGCGTTGACCCGCTCCTGCTCCACCAAGCGGTCAACCGAGACCTTGATCGTATCCCGGATGAACTCCAGAACGGTGATGTGCTCGGCGAGGGCCGAATCGAAGTCACCCTCTCCGCCGATTGCCTTGACGCCCAGCATCTTCGCAAGCTCGTCCGCGCAGGGGAAGTCGCCGAGACCGGTGACCTTTTCCATGTTGCGAAGCAACCTGCGGCACTCGTTGAGCACGCCGATCCGATCCTCACATGCCTTCAGGCAGTCGCGAGAGACGGAGTCGTCAAGATACAAATGACCAGCCTTCGCCTCATCGGCAAGATACCGCCACAACGTGACGTCCTCGTTCACTCCCATTTATCTCCCCCTTCGAGTCACTCAGGGAACAGCGGCACCAAAACATCGGCCGCAGCGAGCGCCCGATCACATGGCACCGCCTTAGCACTAGGTGAGAGGTTGTAGAACGAAATCCCGAATGTTCCCTTGCTCGTCGGGAAGAGCAGGTCGCATGTCTCATTCTTATGATCAGTAGAACGGTGATATCGCCAACCGTTACGACCTTTCACGAAAATTTCGACGAAATCGACGTTCCCCTCTTTCTTCTTAAAGTCGTCGACAGTAAAGATGGAAGAATCGACTGTCAAGGAGTAGTCATTTCGTGGTGACGAGCTCCAACTGCACATCTTCCACCCCTCCGTCTCGACTCCTCCGACCCCGGAATCACGTGTCGATGGATCAACATCGAGACTGCGTAGCGTCTGGTCGCTGATCTGCGTGCACGGATCCCACAGCGCCGCAGTAGCAGCCTTCTTATCGATGCTAGTACTCGGTGTCGCCGTCCCATCGGATGACTGCGAGCATCCGGCGCTGAGCACCACTATGTCAGCCGTCAAGTAATTCCTCCAGGTGAGGGGTAGTTCCGTCACGGAATTCCCCCACTCTGTCCGTCACCGTTTTCCTCCACCCGGCCGTCAC